>NZ_RKQJ01000006.1 GCF_003814515.1 Salinicoccus roseus | reverse complement strand
TATCACTGGGGTAAAACTGACTACATCGAAACCGAACGGAAACTCATGAATCAAGACATGCAAAAAGAAGTGAACAATCAGATGTTGGAAGAAAAAGATTTTGATGAAGAGTAACTAAAAACAGTTGCTCTTTTTTTAATTTTTACTTTGAAAAGTGATGGATGATTAAGTGATTTTGATGTACCTCCAGAGGTACCTTTGTAATATTACAACGAAAAACAGGGGTTTTGATGTACTTCTAGAGGTACATTTAGCCAAAAACAGATCGGAAAAATATATCGTCGGCACTGCCGACATATCAAAGGTTTTGAGGTTTTGTAGGATGAATATCCGGAAAAACCTCCTTATGCTCTTACTGGAATTAAAGGTTTTCAGATTTTGTTCTCACTCCTGAAGCGAATCGAGACAGTTTACGTTCGATATTTTGTAAAAAATAATCGTGCGTGTAACTGGGCAGTCCTGATGTTATTTATATAAAGGGGAGATATTTATGATGATTATATTGAGTTTTTTAGCAGGAGTCGTTGCCACAATTGCAATGGGATTTTTAGTCAAAACGGAAAAATGGGAAGAATTGAATAAGAAAAACAAAGAATAGACGTAAGATAATATGCTAGAAATTAAAATAAGCGTATATGAGCGTTTAAATCATTTTTAGGGTACTTTCCTGTGATTTAAGTTCTCAGAAACGCTCTGAGGGCTCTTTTTAACGTTTTGAGCGATATAATCATCGGAGATCCATTTATGCCGAGAAAATTTATTGTGCGTTGAGAAGAACCCTTAACTAAACTTGCAGACGGATGTCGGCATAGCGTGAGCTATTAAGCCGACCATTCGACAAGTTTTGGGATTGTTAAGGGTTCCGAGGCTCAACGTCAATAAAGCAATTGGAATAAAGCAATTATGTTATTGTGATTTAAAAAGGAGGTCTTGTATGAGGTTTGGAAATTATAAAATTGATTCTTTTTGGTTAATTATGATTATAGGTTTTCTAGCTACTTCTATATTTTTTCCTTTTATGCTTTTGTCTGTAATTGTTTTATTGATTTTTGGTTTAGAAAAAGATGATAAAAAGGATTAAATGTGAGTTTTTGGTTTTGGTTTTTGAAACGAGTGAAACGAGTTTCTTCTTGTCTTGATACTATACGTCATAATTCTGATTGAGATGAAATCTCTAAAAGTGTTGATATGACTGCTTTAAACACAAAAAAACTTGCATATTTCCGTCTACTAGTTTAGTGTTTTAGGTGTCGAAGCCAAAAACATAAAACCTAGGGGAAAGTGCAAGTTTTTTTGTATGCACCTTTCTTGGTAGAAAGGATTTATTCACTTATGGAGAAGTATACCCAGAAAAAGCGGAAAAATCAACTGTTACAGACGCTCATCAGTAAGCATGTCAGCGAAAAGACACTGGAACGGGTAAAGGACTGTAATACATTCTTATTTATGGTGGCTGATATTACGATGGAAAAAACCAAATTACACCGTTCTAATAACTGCGAGCATCGGTTCTGTCCAGTCTGTGCATGGAAGAAAGCCCGTAAGAATGCCATGAAGATTAGTATTTTGATGGAGTATCTCAAAAAAGAGGAGAAAAAGGAGTTTCTCTTTCTCACTTTGACGGCACCCAATGTGACAGCTGCAGAACTCAACGATGAAATTAAGCATTACAATCGGTCATTTCAACGGATGATGCAGCGCAAAGAAGTAAAGACGGCCGTAAAAGGCTATGTGCGGAAATTAGAAGTCACCTACAACAAAGATCGAGACGACTATCATCCGCATTTTCACGTAATCTTAGCCGTTGATAAACACTATTTTAATAATAAAAGGCAATATATCAAACGTGATAGATGGCTCCAACTCTGGCAACAATCAACAAAAAATCCACTCATCACGCAAGTAGACATCAGACGCGTAAAACACACCGACAACAAAAAAGAAGTCTCCGAAATTGCCAAATACAGCGCCAAAGACAGCGACTATCTCCAAGACGAAACCGTATTTGACACATTCTATAACACACTTTCCGGCAAGCGCCTTATTGTATATTCCGGCCTCTTTAAAGACGCCAGCACACTCTATGAAACCAAAGCACTCGACCACTATAAAGACATGGATCCAACCTACTACATCTACCAAATTTTTTATCACTGGGGTAAAACTGACTACATCGAAACCGAACGGAAACTCATGAATCAAGACATGCAAAAAGAAGTGAACAATCAGATGTTGGAAGAAAA
>NZ_RKQJ01000005.1:1523-4567 GCF_003814515.1 Salinicoccus roseus | reverse complement strand
GCGCAGAAAACCAACACGGTTTTCATTAATTGAATAAGTCATCGATCGATTAGTATTCGTCCGCTGAATGTGTCGCCACACTTACACGCCGAACCTATCCACCTCATCATCTCTGAGGGATCTAATGGGGAAATCTCATCTTGAGGGGGGCTTCATGCTTAGATGCTTTCAGCACTTATCCCGGCCATACATAGCTACCCAGCGATGCCGTTGGCACGACAACTGGTCCACCAGTGGTATGTCCATCCCGGTCCTCTCGTACTAAGGACAGCGCCTCTCAAATTTCCTACGCCCACGACGGATAGGGACCGAACTGTCTCACGACGTTCTGAACCCAGCTCGCGTACCGCTTTAATGGGCGAACAGCCCAACCCTTGGGACCGACTACAGCCCCAGGATGCGATGAGCCGACATCGAGGTGCCAAACCTCCCCGTCGATGTGAACTCTTGGGGGAGATAAGCCTGTTATCCCCGGGGTAGCTTTTATCCGTTGAGCGATGGCCCTTCCATGCGGAACCACCGGATCACTAAGTCCGTCTTTCGACCCTGCTCGACCTGTATGTCTCGCAGTCAAGCTCCCTTATACCTTTACACTCTATGAATGATTTCCAACCATTCTGAGGGAACCTTTGAGCGCCTCCGTTACTCTTTAGGAGGCGACCGCCCCAGTCAAACTGTCCACCTGACACTGTCTCCCGCCCGGATCACGGGCGCGGGTTAGAATCTCAACATCACCAGGGTGGTATCCCACCAGTGCCTCCATGTAGACTGGCGTCCACACTTCAATGGCTCCCACCTATCCTGTACAGGTGAGGTCAAGATTCAATATCAGGCTACAGTAAAGCTCCACGGGGTCTTTCCGTCCTGTCGCGGGTAACCTGCATCTTCACAGGTACTATGATTTCACCGAGCCTCTCGTTGAGACAGTGCCCAAATCGTTACGCCTTTCGTGCGGGTCAGAACTTACCTGACAAGGAATTTCGCTACCTTAGGACCGTTATAGTTACGGCCGCCGTTTACTGGGGCTTCGATTCGCACCTTCGCTTACGCTGAGCGCTCCTCTTAACCTTCCAGCACCGGGCAGGCGTCAGCCCCTATACGTCACCTTTCGGTTTGGCAGAGACCTGTGTTTTTGATAAACAGTCGCTTGGGCCTATTCACTGCGGCTCATTTTCATGAGCACCCCTTCTCCCGAAGTTACGGGGTCATTTTGCCGAGTTCCTTAACGAGAGTTCGCTCGCTCACCTTAGAATTCTCTTCCCAACTACCTGTGTCGGTTTGCGGTACGGGCAGTGATATATTCGCCAGCAGCTTTTCTTGGCAGTGTGAACCCACAGCTTCGCCTACTAAATTTCGGCTCCCCGTCACACCTCGTCGTTATACAGGGCGGATTTGCCTACCCTGACGACTCGATGCTTGGACGTGCTCTTCCAATCGCACGCTCTGCTTCTCCTCCTGCGTCACCACTTCACTCAAACACATATCACCGGTACAGGAATTTCTGCCTGTTGTCCATCGCCTACGCGTTTCCGCCTCGGCTTAGGTCCCGACTAACCCAGAGCGGACGAGCCTTCCTCTGGAAACCTTAGTCATTCGGTGGACGGGATTCCCACCCGTCTTTCGCTACTCACACCGGCATTCTCACTTCCAATCGCTCCACATGTCCTCACGGTCATGCTTCCCTGCCATTGGAACGCTCTCCTACCATCAATAAATTGATCCACAGTTTCGGTAATATGTTTAGCCCCGGTACATTTTCGGCGCAGCGTCACTTGACTAGTGAGCTATTACGCACTCTTTAAATGATGGCTGCTTCTAAGCCAACATCCTAGTTGTCTGTGCAACGCCACATCCTTTTCCACTCAACATATATTTTGGGACCTTAACTGGTGGTCTGGGCTGTTTCCCTCTCGACAACGGACCTTATCACCCGCTGTCTGACTCCCGTGCATCACATCTGTGGCATTCGGAGTTTGTCTGAATTCGGTAACCCGGGATGGGCCCCTCGTCCAAACAGTGCTCTACCTCCACGATGCTAACACGAGGCTATACCTAAATATATTTCGGAGAGAACCAGCTATCTCCAGGTTCGATTGGAATTTCTCCGCTACCCACACCTCATCCGGTCACTTTTCAACGTAAGTCGGTTCGGCCCTCCATCCAGTGTTACCTGGACTTCAGCCTGGACATGGGTAGATCACCTGGTTTCGGGTCTGCAACCCCATACTAAACGCCCTATTCAGACTCGCTTTCGCTACGGCTCCGCATCCTCTGCTTAACCTTGCATGAAATCGCAACTCGCCGGTTCATTCTACAAAAGGCACGCCATCACCCATTAACGGGCTCTGACTACTTGTAAGCACACGGTTTCAGGTTCTATTTCACTCCCCTTCCGGGGTGCTTTTCACCTTTCCCTCACGGTACTGGTTCACTATCGGTCACCAAGGAGTATTTAGCCTTGGGAGATGGTCCTCCCAGATTCCGACGGAATTCCTCGTGTTCCGCCGTACTCAGGATCCACCGCAACCGCCCATCGCTTCGCATACGGGACTGTTACCCCCTATGGCCGGCCTTTCCAGACCGTTCTGCTCGCGATGATTGGTCTCATCGGTGTCCTACAACCCCAGCCGAAGCTGGTTTGGGCTCTTCCCGTTTCGCTCGCCGCTACTCAGGGAATCGATTTTTCTTTCTCTTCCTCCGGGTACTAAGATGTTTCAGTTCCCCGGGTCTACCTCTGTCCGGCTATGTATTCACCGGACAGTCGCACTAACGTGCGGGGTTCCCCCATTCGGAAATCTCTGGTTCAACGCTTACTTACAGCTCCCCAGAGCATATCGGTGTTGGTTCCGTCCTTCATCGGCTCTTGGTGCCAAGGCATCCACCGTGCGCCCTTCATTACTTAATCGCAATGAAATTGTGAGTGTGCCAGCCAAGCTGACACAACGCGTGTTTTTTGAACTCTTTCGGTTCTCGGTTTTCTACGCTAGATTTTCGGTTAAAAATCATTTTTCGCATTGTTTCTATACGGTTTTCAATGTACATGA
>NZ_RKQJ01000002.1:300000-416669 GCF_003814515.1 Salinicoccus roseus | reverse complement strand
CCACCTGTTCCCATGCCGAACACAGCAGTTAAGCTCTCCAGCGCCGATGGTAGTTGGACTGACGTCCCGTGAGAGTAGGACGCCGCCGGGCAATTACATACAAGGATTCCTTTATAGGAATCCTTTTTTTGTGTTTCTGGACACCTTTTGCTTATAATTGAAGGAAAACATATGAACCAGTGGTGAATATATGGAACTTTATGAAAGAATAACTGAAAAAATTGATGCTGAAAGCATCTCAATGCATGTACCTGGACATAAAAATAATACCATCGGTCATTTGTCGAATCTGGACTGGAGTTATGATATGACAGAGATAGAGGGGCTTGATGATCTTCATGATCCTGGGGAGGTACTCTCTCGACTCAATGTAAATATTGCAGAGAAATATGAAGGCTACAAAGCGCAGCTGATGGTGAATGGAACTACAAACGGCATCATATCTGCCATTTATGCACTTTCCCGAACTCATCACCATTTCATTGTTGTGAGGGACGCCCATAAATCCGTCTACCATGCTTTGGATCTTGCAGGAAGCACTTTTCAAGAGATTGATCGCAGTGTGGTCTGCATGACTGAATTTCATCCAGGAGAAGTAGTGATAATCACGTATCCTACATACAATGGAGAATGCTTTGACATCGAAGGTATGATTCATCATATTCATTCCTATGGCGGCCTTGTACTAATCGATGAGGCCCACGGAGCGCATCTCGACATAGCAGAAAGCTTTCCCTCATCCTCGATGAAGTTCGCTTCAGACATTGCGATCCAGTCATATCATAAAATGCTGCCTGCCCTGACGATGTCTTCAGTCATCTTTGTAAGGGATGAAGCCCTGTATGAAAGGATCATGAAATACATCAATTATTTCGAGACATCGAGCCCTTCCTACCTGCTCCTGCTTTCGATGGAGCAGGCGCATGAATTCTATATGAATTATTCATCAGGGGAATTCTTCCGAAAAAGGAAGACACTCATTGAAGCAATGGAAAGTAAAGGAGTCGAAGTTAAGGAACAGGATGACCCGGCGAAGCTTCTACTGAATTACAATGGCATGAATCCTTTCATGCTGCATGCGAGCTTCACTGACCTTCATATCTATCCGGAGATGGTGACTGATGAAGGAGTCCTGTTCTGCCTTCCCCTCTTCCATCGAGGGGACAGCTATCCATTTTCATTGCTCATCGAACGCATCCAAGAGATGGAGTTCAAGGAAAGGGGACTCGAACCTGTTGATGGGCAGGTCGATATATTGAAGGGTCGGATATGTGTAAAAAGCATCGTACCCTACCCTCCGGGTGTTCCGCTTGTCCGTGAAAATGAAGTGATCACAGGGAGCCACCTCAAATCGATTAAGCACTATCTTCATAATCATGTTAGAATAGAAGGTATAAAATATAATTTACAATACTATAATAATGAGGGTGACCAATGAGCCATTTCATAACATTTGAAGGGCCGGAAGGGTCGGGAAAGACGACGCTCATCGCCCGGGTTTTCGAACATCTTTCCAAATCGCATGAAGTGATCATGACGCGTGAGCCTGGAGGCATAGGGATCAGCGAAATGATCAGGGAAATCCTTTTGACCAAAGGAAATGACATGGATGAAAGGACTGAGGCATTGCTTTTTGCTGCGTCCAGACGCCAACATCTGATGGAGAAGGTCCTTCCTGCACTGGATGCAGGCAAGATTGTCCTGTGTGACCGCTTTATAGACAGCTCCATTGCCTATCAAGGTTATGCGCGGCATATTGGCGCCGAGGCAGTAATGTCCATCAATCGTTTTGCGATAGAAGACCATATGCCGGATTTGACAATTTATCTGAAGCTGGATCCTGAAATCGGTCTTGAGCGCATCAGCAGCAATAACCGGGAGCATAACCGGCTGGATGCCGAAGAAATAGACTTTCATAAAAATGTGGTTATGGGTTATAATGAATTATCAGAAAACTTCCCGGAACGCATTAAGATAGTAGATGCAAGCCAATCACCGGATAAGGTGATGGAAGATGCAATAGAAGTAATCAACCAATACTTGAATCAAGAGGTGAATCAGTCATGAAAATGATAATTGCTATTGTACAGGATCATGACAGTCAGAGGCTGGCTGATCGGTTGGCTAAAAAAGACTTCAGGAGTACAAAGCTTGCTACAACAGGTGGATTTCTGAGGGCGGGAAACACAACCTTCCTTTGTGGTGTCAGAGATGAGCGTGTGGACGAATTGCTCACACTGATTGATGATACATGTGGCAACAGGGAGCAGACAGTGGCTCCAGTCACACCAATGGGAGGAAACGCTGACTCCTATATCCCTTATCCTGTAGAGGTTGAAGTGGGCGGCGCAACAGTATTTGTACTGCCTATAGAACAATTTGAAAGATTTTAAGAGTGAAGTGCTATGAAGGCAGAAAACAGCGTCGTCGAAAATCAATTGAATCGAATTATAGAAAACGGCAGATTGAGTCATACGTATATGTTCGAAGGGGATGCAATAGAGACTTTAAAACGTTATGGTGAATACTTTGCACTGAACATCCTTGGAGATACTCCAAGGCATGCACGGCTTATATCAGAAGGCAACCATCCGGACTATTTCTATCTTGAAACTTCGGAAACGACAATCAAGAAAGAAGCAATAGAGGATCTTGTACGGAGGATGAACCGCAAACCCACAGAATCCGACTATAAGGTTTATGTGATCGAAGCCTTCGAAAAGCTCACACCTCAGGCAGAAAACAGCGTTTTGAAGTTTCTTGAAGATCCCCCGGACAAGACGATTGCAATACTGCTTACCATAGATAAAAGCAGCATACTTCCGACCATCCACTCGAGGGCACAGCACATCCATATAAAAGGTGAACGCAATGATCGAATCAAGATGCTGGATGCATTGAGTCAGGCAGAACTTACCACCGTAGATGTACTGGCTCTGAACGCCCAGCATGTCAAAGATCTCGAGGCATCATTTTCGGATCTGAGGCAGGCTGCGATGGCGTTCTCAGCAAAGTGGCTCGGAAACCACCCCCTCGTACTGATAGAAATCAAGCCAATGATCGATCTATGCCAGAACAGGAGGGATTATGGCCTCCTCCTGCAGATGATCGACGGTTACGTCAGGCAGTGTCTGCATGAGCTCCTGGATCTTGAGGATTTCAGACCGTTTGGGGATGAAGTGAAGAATATGAAGGCAGGACAGCGTATAGAAAAGCTGTCGCACATGCTGGAGGAAATTCAGACCGCAAACCGTCTGCTGCAGTCCAATGTGCATCCAATGCTCGTATTTGAAAGTATGGTTATCTGCTCGAAAGGTTGAATGATTATGATAGAACTCATCACTGCTACCCAATTGGACTATTTCGATAATATTTATATAGAAGCTAAAGAAGACAAGGTGGAACGCGATGATTTCATCATCACGGAGACAAAACGCGGTATTGAAATGCTGCGCGTTGTAAAGCCGAACTACCATGTCCCAAAAGATAACATTGTAGAACCGGACGGCCGGTTCGTCCGCAGGGCGACAGAAGAAGATGTGGAGACTTTCCATAACAACCAGTCATTGGCCCAGGAAGCACTCGGCTTCTGCAAAGAGGCGGTTGTAAAGGAAGGGCTCGACATGCAGCTTGTCAATGCCAAGTACACATTGGATCGCAAGAAGCTCATCTTCAACTTCACGGCTGATGAAAGGGTGGACTTCAGAAATCTGGTGCGTGTATTGGCGACGCGCTTCAAGACGCGCATCGAGCTGCGTCAGATCGGGGTACGGGACGAAGCAAAATATCTTGGCGGCATCGGACCATGTGGACGCGCACACTGCTGTTCGACATTCCTTGGGGATTTCGTTCCGGTGAGTATCCAGATGGCCAAAAATCAGGATCTTTCTTTGAGTCCTACAAAGATATCAGGGGCTTGCGGCCGTCTCATGTGCTGTCTGAATTATGAAGATGAGTATTATGAAGATGCACGCGAGCAGATGCCTGATGTCGGTCAGACGATCGAGACGCCTGATGGTCGTGCTGTTGTGATCGGCATGAACATATTGGATCTGGTCGTCAAAGTGAAGTACAAGGATGACTATATCCGCGAATATCACTGTGACGAACTGAACGCAGCCGGCGGGGTGCAGTAATGGATCGCGAACGTCTGTTTACACACATCAGCAAGCTTGAAGCGGATATGAACCATATGTATGAGGAACTTCAGACGCTGAAGGAGCTCTCGGTGCGTCTCGTCGAGGAGAATGTAAGCCTGCAGATGGAGAAAGAGAACTACGAACAGCTTCTGGCAAAAGAAGAATCCGAGAAGGCGAAGTCATTCAAGCAGAATACTTTAAATAACCTTTATGATGAAGGGTTCCATGTGTGCAGTATCCATTTCGGCACACACCGGCATGGCGAAGATTGTCTCTTCTGCCAGGGCTTCCTTCAGCATAGGAACAACTAGGCGGCTTCGGCCGCTTTATTTATTGAGGGTGAATACATGTTAAAAGATGGAGAACGTGTGGATGAACTGTTCAGGGAGTCGATGAAGATCATCCAGAGCAAGGCAGTGTTTTCATTTTCAGTGGATGCGCTGCTGCTGGCAAATTTCACACGATTTTTGAAGAGGGACCGCAGCATCATAGACCTGTGTTCTGGAAATGGCATCATTCCCCTGCTGCTGTCACACCGGACTGGGCTTCCCATTGAAGGGGTGGAACTCCAGCCTGAACTCGTCGATATGGCAGAGCGCAGTATCGTAATGAATGGCAAGGAATCACAGGTACGGGTGAGCCAGGGGGACATCAGAAACATCAGGGAAATGTACGAGCATTCCAGCTTTGATGTCATTACAGTGAATCCACCCTACTTCACAAACAATCAGCCGCTGAAGAACAAAGGACCGCACAGTATAGCGCGTCATGAAATCCACATCGACCTCAAAGGGGTCATCGGTGCGGCACGTTTTCTGGTGAAGAACAAGGGCAGATTGTATATGGTCCATCGTGCTGAACGGAGCATGGAAGTGGTGAATGAACTCTTCAATGCAGGATTCCGCGTCAGGCGGCTGCAGTACGTCTATAATGACGTTTCAGCCGGGACGGCGCTGTTTGTCCTGGTAGAGGCCATATTCAACAGTCAGGCTTATGCGGATGTTTTGCCACCGCTCTATATCTATGACACACAGGGAAACTATACGGACGAGATGATGGCGGTCTACTATGGCTGAGCACTTCGTCTATATCGTGAAATGTGCCGATGATACACTCTATACCGGCTATGCAAAAGATGTCGCCAAGCGGCTGGAGAAGCATAACAGTGGCATGGGGGCCAAGTATACCCGCAACCGGAGACCGGTCGAGCTCATGTATCATGAAGCACATAATACAAGAAGTGAAGCGCTGAAGCGCGAGCATGCAATAAAAAAACTGTCCAGACAGGAAAAGCTGGCATTGATCAGGAGGGATGGATGTGCAACTCTATATCACGGGGACGCCGCTCGGCAACCTCGAAGACATGACCTACAGGGCGGTTGAGACGCTCAAAAACGTAGATGTCATACTGTGCGAGGATACACGTACAACACGGAAGCTGACCACACATTTTGATATCGATACACCCCTCAGGGCATATCATGATTTCAATAAGGAGGAAGTGGAAGACCGGATCATCGAAGAGATGCATGATGGCCGAACGTTCGCCCTGGTAAGTGATGCAGGAATGCCGGTCATTTCCGATCCCGGTTTTGAACTGGTCGCCCGAATGCAGGATGAAGGGCTTGAACACGTGGTCATCCCATCAGGTTCCGCGTTTGCAATGGCTCTTGTCGCAAGTGGCATCCCCTCATACGAATTCACCTACTTCGGTTTTCTGCCGAAGACAGGGGGGAAGCGGAAGAAGAAGCTGAAGGAAATCATGGCCCATGAGCTGACCTCTGTGCTGTATGAATCGCCCCATAAGATAAAAGATACAGTGGCAATGATCAGAGATATTGATGAAAGCAGGATGGTCAGCATATCGAGGGAAATCACGAAAAAATTCGAACAGCATATAAGAAGGCCGGCCTCCGAAATGCTGGAGCTGTTGGGCGGAAAGGTCCCTTTGAAAGGGGAGTTCGTCATCGTCATCGAGGGAGCAGAAGCAGAATCGGTACACTTCGACATACCAGTGGCCGAACATGTGGAGGCACTCATAAAAGAGGGGCTGACACCAAAGCAGGCAATCAAGAAAGTGGCGGAAGCCCGCGGGCTGAAGAAGCAGGATGTCTATGACGAGTTTCATGAAACAAAAAAATAAGCGGTGGTCGCCGCTTATTTTTTATGCATTACTTATTCATTTTTGACTGTATTTCTTCGATGAGCTTCTCTGCGCCTTCCTGGCTCAGAATAATGCGGCCGTCTGCAAGGCGCATGTTCTGTTCCGAGACATCTCCAGTGACGGCACATGTCATCTGTGGTTTATATTTCTTGAGAATGATTGTATCGTCATCCGTATATATTTCAAGTGCATCCTTGACTTCAATGTCAAGTACACGCCTCAGTTCTATAGGGATGACCACCCGTCCAAGTTCATCCACTTTACGTACAATCCCTGTTGATTTCATAAGAATCCCTCCATAATTTCATTCATCCACTTACCCTATGCCACCTTCCTATCCATGTCCAAGAAGACATCATGAAAAGGGAGGATCAGTATCTAGATTGGTTACCCAAGATAAAATTAATGAAACATCGAATTATCATATTTCCCAACAATTGTCAATAAACATATGACGGTTCTCTGTTGAGTTCTTGCTGATTATAGCATATTGCTTCCTCAGGTGCCAATATAAACCACTGATATTATTGAAAAAAACCGCTATATTAGTTATATTTAATAGATGAACAAATAGGAGGAAGAGCATGGAGAAACCAACTTACTATATCACCACACCGATATATTATCCAAGTGGAAAGTTGCATATCGGCAACGCCTATACAACGATTGCATGCGATGTCATGGCAAGGTACAAGCGCATGCGCGGATATGATGTCTATTATCTGACCGGTGCTGATGAACATGGCCAGAAAATAGAGAAAAAAGCAGAAAAAATGGGCATTTCGCCACAGAAATATGTGGATGATATGGCAGCATATATGCAGAACCTCTGGTCGCTTCTGGAAATCACCAATGACCAGTTCATCCGTACGACGAGCCCGGGCCACAAGGCTGCAATCCAGAAGATATTTGACAAGCTCTACGAGCAGGGTGACATCTATCTGGGTGAATACGAAGGCTGGTATTCCGTCGAAGATGAGGAATTCTTTACAGAAACCCAGTTGGAGGAAGTCTACCGGGATGATGCCGGCAATATGATCGGCGGCATGGCGCCAAGTGGTCATGAAGTGGAACTCGTTAAGGAAGAAAGCTACTTCTTCAAAATGAGTAAATATGCAGAACGCCTCGAGAAGTTCTATGAGGAAAATCCGGGCTTCATCCAACCGGAATCCCGCAGGAATGAAATGCTGAACAACTTCATCCGTCCGGGTCTTGAAGATCTGGCAGTATCCCGCACGACATTCGACTGGGGCATACCCGTCAAATCGAATCCGGAGCACGTGGTGTATGTATGGATTGATGCCCTGTGCAACTACATTACGGCACTCGGCTACGAGGCGGATGATGACGGTCTGTTCCAGAAATATTGGCCTGCGGACCTCCATATGATCGGCAAGGAGATTGTTCGTTTCCATGCCATCTACTGGCCGATCATGCTTATGGCACTTGATCTGCCACTGCCGAAGAAGATACTCGGCCACGGCTGGCTGGTGATGAAAGACGGCAAGATGTCGAAATCGAAAGGCAATGTCGTCTATCCGGAAACGGTTGTGGATCGCTATGGTCTTGATGCGCTCCGCTATTATCTGATGCGTGAAGTGCCATTCGGTTCTGATGGCGTCTTTACACCGGAAGCCTTTGTCGACCGTACGAACTATGACCTGGCAAACGACCTCGGGAACCTGGTCAACCGTACAATCTCTATGATCAACAAGTACTTCGACGGCAATCTACCTAACTACACAGGACACAACAATGCATTTGATGAAAGCCTGGAGAGTACTGTATACGAGAACGTCAAACTCTATGAGGCAAGCATGGAGGAGATGGAATTCAACAAGGCGCTCAGAGCCGTATGGACGATCATCAGCCGTACGAACAAGTATATTGATGAGACACAGCCATGGGTCCTCGCAAAAGACGAGGCAGAGCGCGAAGCATTGGGCAGTGTCATGGTCCACCTGGCGGAAAACATCCGCATCATCGCAATCCTCCTGAAGCCATATCTGACACATGGGCCAAAAGAGGTCTTCAGACAGATGAACGTGACGGATGAATCGCTGCAGACATTCGACTCCATCCTGTCGTACGGAAGCATCCGTACAGCAGGCCAGATGATTGCGAAACCGGAACCGATCTATCCGCGTCTGGATGTGGAGGCGGAAGTCTCTCATATCAAAGATCTTATGACGCCGGATGCCCCAGAGGAAGAAGATGAAGAAACAGATGAGGCGGAGAAGATCACAATAAAGGATTTCGACAAGGTGGAAATCAAAGTTGCGACGGTCATTCATGCAGAAGGCATCAAGAAAGCGGACAAGCTCCTCAAAATCGAGGTGGACCTTGGAAGTGAGAAGCGTCAGATTGTAAGCGGCATCCGTGAGGCGTATGAACCTGAGGATATCGTCGGCAAGAAAGTGCTTGTAGTGACGAATCTCGAGCCGGTGAAGCTTCGGGGAGAATTGTCCCAGGGCATGATCCTTACAGCCGAGAAGGGCAATCATTTGACGCTGATATCAGTGCCAAGCGGAATCGAGAATGGCAGTACAGTCAAATAAGGAGGCATATCATGCTTATTGATACGCATGTACATCTGAATGCAGACCAGTATGATGAAGACCTGGAGGCCGTCATCGAACGCGCGGAAGAAGCGGGTGTCGGCAAGATGGTGGTCGTCGGCTTCGACAGGAAGACGATTGAACGTACGATGGATCTGATTGATCGATATGACCATATATATGGTGTCATCGGATGGCACCCTGTCGATGCCATCGACTGCACAGACGCGGATCTTGCATGGATAGAGAAGCTATCCAGCCATGAGAAGATCGTCGGCATCGGTGAGACCGGCCTGGACTATCATTGGGAGAAGTCTCCACATGACATCCAGAAGGAAATCTTCAAAAAGCAGATCGCCTTAGCCAAGCGTGTCAATCTTCCGATCATCATCCATAACCGCGAAGCGACAATGGACTGTGTTGAAATCCTGAAGTCGGAAGGTGCCCATGAAGTCGGCGGCATCATGCATGCATTCAGCGGCACCCCTGAAGTTGCAGATGAAGTCATCGGCATGAACTTCCATGTTTCGCTCGGTGGTCCTGTAACATTCAAGAACGCCCAGGACCCGAAAGAAATTGCCAAACATGTGCCGATAGACAGGCTGCTTGTGGAGACGGATGCGCCATATCTGGCACCGCATCCGTATCGGGGGAAAAGGAACGAACCTGCCCATGTGAAGCTCGTTGCAGAAAAGATCGCCGAGCTCAGGGAGATGCCTTATGAGGAATTGGCAAAACAGACAACAGAGAACGCCGAAAGGCTTTTTGGGATATAGAAATAAAATCACCGCATCGACGGTGGTTTTATTTTTTGCATGAAAAATGTGATATTATGAAAATGAGGTGCATATATGGACAGACCAGCAATAAAAGAAGTCATCATCGTTGAAGGCAGGGATGATACAAGGCGTCTGAACGAAGCTGTTTCCTGTGAAACAATAGAGACGAAGGGTTCTGCAATCGATGAAACGGTGATGCGCGAAATAGAAGTGGCGCTGGCTACGAGAGGTGCAATCATATTTACAGATCCGGATTATCCCGGACAGAAGATCCGCAATACGATACTCGAAAGGTTCCCCGACATCAAAGAGGCATTCATGCCGCGGGCGAAAGCAAAGGGACGGAACGGGGGCATCGGCATAGAGCACGCCTCCGTGGAGGACATCATAGAAAGCCTCTCCAAGGTTTATACGAGCGTGTCGGAGCCGGAAGAGACCATCACCATCCAGGATATGGTCCGGTGGGGCCTCTCCGGCAACAGGGAAGCTGCAAATCGTCGGACCTACTTGTGCAATCGGCTGAATATCGGCTATGCCAATGCGGGACAGCTCAGGAAGAAGCTGAACCGCTACAGTATTGGGCATGCACAGGTGGAACGCATACTAAATGAATTAAAAGGTGAATAGAATGAAGGATATTGCGACAGTAGGAAGAACAAAACAAATATTGGCAGACCACGGCTTCACCTTCAAGAAGAGCCTGGGACAGAACTTTCTTGTCGACCTGAATGTCATCAGGGAGGTGCTGAACAAAGCCGGCATCACAGAGCGTACCGGCGTCATCGAAGTGGGGCCGGGCATCGGTTCATTGACCGAGCAGCTTGCGAAGCGTGCGGGTAAAGTGGTCGCTTTTGAGATCGATCAGCGCCTGATTCCCGTGCTCCGGGACACGCTCTCCCCATACGACAATATTGAAGTGATCAACGAGGATATATTGGAGGCCGATATCAGAAAAAGGATTGCCGAAGAATTTTCGGAGTGTGATGAGGTCATTGTCGTAGCGAATCTGCCCTACTACATTACAACGCCGATACTGATGAATTTCCTGGAACAGAACCTTCCGATTGCACGCTTCTATGTCATGATGCAGAAGGAAGTGGGGGAGCGGATCAGCGCCGCTCCAGGCAGTAAGGCGTATGGGTCGTTGTCCATCGCAATCGACTATTTCACCGAGGCGCGTGTGGTCCAGAATGTCCCGAAATCAGTATTCATGCCACCGCCGAATGTCGACTCCATCATCGTGGAGATGGTGCGCCGCGAGGCACCGAAGGTGAACGTGGAGGATGAAGCGCTGTTCTTCAAATTGACGCGCGGAGCATTCGGCCAGAGGCGGAAGACGATTCTGAACAACTATTCAAGCATTTTCGAAGATGGCAAGAAGAAAAAGGATGTGATCCATCAGATGCTGGAGCAGGCCGGCATCGATCCAAGACGCCGCGGCGAAAGCCTTTCTACAGAAGATTTTGCCAAAATATATGATGCACTCAAAGCTTTTCCTGAACTCACAATGAGTGTGGAATTCTGAAAATTGACTGAATTTACTCGAAATTTTGACAGAATTATGTAAACTTGCTATAATGGGTGTAGTGAGGTGGGCCAAATGCCAAAAACTTTAGTCGACATCAAAAATATTCTTGATTGTCAATTGGGTAATCCAGTTTTACTCCGTGCAAATGGAGGGCGCAAGAAATTGATTGAACGACGGGGTATTCTTAGAGAAACGTATCCTTCTGTCTTCGTCGTAGAACTCGATCAGGAGGAACATAGCTTTGAAAGAGTGTCATATACATATACGGATGTATTGACATCGAACGTTGAAGTGACATTCTATAATGAAGAGAGAGAAGCATTTGTAATCCAATAAGCGAACGGCGGCTGCCATCCCAGGATGGCGGCTATTTTTTTGCAGCAAATAAAAAGGACAAGCTTTGGCTTGTCCTTTTCTGCTATCTGATTGTCTTGAGTCCCTTGGACCAGTTGACTGTTGTGGTGATGACATTTTCCATCGTTGCATTGTGGATCTCCGCCGGTTTGAAAGTCGTCATGTTCTCAAAATCAGTGAACAGGCTGAATGCACCGAATGGTGTGACTGTTGCGATGTTCAGGTTGCCGAGGATCTGGCGCAGGGATAATGTTGCTGCGACTGCAAGAGTGGAACCGTAGCCGACGATGCCCGCTGCCTTATTTCCCCACTCAGGTCCGATATAGTCGATGGCGTTCTTCAGGGAAGAAGTGATACTCTTATTGTATTCAGGAGTGATGAAGATGAAACCGTCGAGTTCATCAATCTTCTGTGACCATGCATTCACCGTATCCTGGGAATATTCCTTGTTCGCCATGGCAGGGGGTACATCTTCATTGAACATTGGGAAATCATACTCTTTTATGTCGACGATTTCGAATTGTGCATCGAGATCCATCTTTTCTGCGAAATCCTTAACCCATTCTGCAACCTGCAGATTGACCCGGGCTGGACGCGTGCTGCCTGTAATGATTCCAATTTTGACCATAAATGATACCTCCATCAAGATATATATTCTAGTTATAAAAAGTAACTTACTTTTTATATATTACATTAAACGAGTCAGATTTCAACCTTTTTGGCTTAAACGGAAACTATATTTGTGGAAAGCAGAAGAACACAACTATAATATATTATACATACAATCGGATTTTGAGGTGAGCGGAATGGATGAGATTAGAGTTTCCGAAGTGATTGGTAAGGAGAACGGGCAGGCAATAGCATTTGAACCAGGGGAAGCAGCCGTTATACAGGTGCCGGTGGGGTATATCAATAGAATCGCCGATATGGTGAAAAGTTCACAGTCTACCTTCTTACTCGAGAGCTCAATGCCATCCTATAATCGTCTGACAGTACGCGAACAGCTCAGATTCATTGCAAAGTGGCACGGCAGTGAACTGAAGGTTGAAAATATCATCAGACAATACAAACTCGAACCTTGGAAGAAGACACACCTTTCCAAATGTACTGAAGAAGTTATCCAGAGGATGGGTTATATCCATGCAATGATGTCTTCACAGAAAAATATACTTGCGGTAGATCCTCTGCATAGTGCCACGGTCGATAATATCCATCTATTCCATAAAGCGCTCCAACAGATGAAACGGACGGGCAAAGCCATGGTGATCATTACTCAGAGCACAGAAGAAGCATTTGTACTGTCACCAGATATATATATAAACTCAATGACCAGGGGCTTAAACCAGTCGCAACAGATGATACTTCGGAGGAGCCAAATGTTAAGCTCAAGAGGCTGAAGGCAAAATACCAGGATAAGACGATTTTTATAGATCTTGAAGATATAGAATATATAGAAAGCAGTGAAGGGAAGGTTCTGATAAATATTTCCCGGGAAAAGTTCGTGATGGATGGTACACTTGCCCAGATAGACGAAGATTTGAGAAGCTACGGCTTCTACAGATGCCATCGTTCATACATCGTCAACTTGGAAAAGGTGAAAGAGATTATTTCCTGGTCAAAAAATACATATTCGGTGGTTATGGATAATCCGGAAAAGACCAAGATTCCCTTGTCCAGGACAAAATATAATGAAATCCAGGAGTTATTGATGCACCACTAGTACAATCCGGCTGAAATGGGTACATTTCAGCCGGATTTGTTCACCCTCCATCTTTCTCCTTCCACAATCTATCCCGATTATTCAACATCTCAAAGGGAATCCATCGCTGCAGGTTTATGGAGTTCCTATAATGGAATCATCGAAAGGTGGAGATTGAATCATGGATAAAGTAATTATCCTGGAAAATGTGAAGAAAAATTTTGGCAATGAAGAAGCGTTGAAAGGTATGACGATTGAAATCGCGAAAGGTGAAGTGTTCGGCCTGTTGGGACCGAGTGGGTCAGGAAAGACGACTACCATCAAAATACTGACAGGCGAACTTGAACCCTCGGAGGGTCGGGTTGAAGTGCTGGACCAGTCACATGAATCATTCAACAGTACACAATATGTAAAGTCGTTGGGCATACTTTCCGACAACAGTGCATTGTATGAACGTCTTACTGTAAAGGACAACTTGGCGCTCTTCAGAAAGCTATACAATACAGATCAGGTGAAAGTGGATCAGGTACTGAAAGATGTAGGTTTGGAAAAACATATCAATAAGAGGGTCAAAGACCTGTCCAAAGGTATGAAGCAGCGCATACTGCTGTGCAAGGCGGTCCTTCATGAACCGGAAGTGCTCTTCCTTGATGAACCGACGAGTGCCCTTGACCCTGCCACGACGGAGAGCATTCATGACATGCTCCTTAAAATCAAGGCACAAGGCACAACAATCATGCTGACGACGCATAATATGGACGAGGCGACAGCACTTTGCGATACGGTTGCGTTTCTGAACAATGGAACAATCACCGATATGGGCTCTCCGGAGTCGCTCAGGCAGGCCTACAAGACCAATGAGATTCATATAACGTATAGAAATGGAACGACCAGACATATACAGAGAACCATAGAAAATAGATCACAACTGGAAACGGCCCTATTCGATCCGGAAGCCGTTAATATAGAAAGCGACTATCCAACATTGGGCGAAGTATTCAAAAAAGTAACCGGAAAGGAGCTTGTCTAATATGAACACAGGAAGAATCATGGCAATATTTGAAAAGGATCTGAAAGAGTTCACGAGAAACGCAATGCTTTTCACGACGATACTGCTCCCTATTATTCTGGCATTCATGTACTCGAGGATGGGAGGGGGAGAAGAGGCTCTGCCTGCAATGCTTGCATATCTTATTGTCGGTGTCGCGTTTTCGGCGATATTATGCAGCGGCATCATGACCATGATGGCTGAGGAAAATGAAAAGAATACATTGAGAGGGCTGATGCAGTCACCAGCATCAATGCTGGATATATTGGCCGGCAAGAGCCTCGTCGTTGTTCTGATGACTGCCGTCTCGCTTATAATATCCTTCCTTATCATGGATGTGGCATTTGAATGGTCGATTGCTTCGATTGGAGGTCTGATACTGCTGGCACTATTTTTCCTCAACGTCGGCATAGCCGTCGGGCTGACCGTTGATAGTGTGGCTACAACCTCAGTCTATCTGCTGCCGATAATGTTCATATTCGGTTTCACACCAATGATCGAGACGATTGTACCGGATTCGGATCATTTCATCAGACGGCTGACCGACTACCTTCCACTGTATCAAAATATTTCCCTGCATGGGGAAGAAACAACGGTGCCATTGCTCATTCTGTTGGCCTGGACACTTGTAAGCTTCCTCTATGTCACCTGGTCTTTCAGAAAGCGTATGAGCGATGAAGTCAAATAGATCTTCCAAAGTCATATTGTAGCCGGTGGATTTATGATAAACTGATACAAAAATGACCGTATAATGGAAGTGAAAGCATGCATTTTGAAACTGCACCAGCCAAGATCAACCTTACTCTGGATACACTATACAAAAGGGACGATGGATATCATGAAGTGAATATGGTCATGACGACCGTCGATCTGAACGATCAGCTCTCTTTTGAGAAAAGAGCAGATGGAAAGATAGTCATTGAGACCGAACACCAGTATGTGCCATCAGATCGCCGGAACCTGGCCTATCAGGCAGCGGAACTCATGATGGATACATATGGCATCACGAGCGGCGTGACCATTTCAATCGAAAAGAACATACCGATTGCCGCGGGGCTCGCCGGTGGATCTGCTGATGCTGCTGCAGCATTCAGGGGCATCAACGCCCTCTACAATCTGGAACTCGATATCGATACACTCGCCGAGCTTTCGGGAAAACTTGGGTCGGACATCCCTTTTTGTGTGTATGGGGGCACGGCGCTGGCAACAGGGAGAGGGGAACAGATAGAGCACCTGCCCAAACCCCCGAATGCCTGGGTGGTACTGGCAAAGCCCAAAGTGAACGTCTCCACAAGGACGATCTACCAGGCGCTCGAGCCGGGAAAAAATGAACCGGCTTCCCCGGAGATGGTCGAAGCGATAAGGAGCAGAGACTATGCCCTGATGGTGCAGAGACTGAAGAATGATCTGCAGGAAGTGACGATGAAGAAGTACCCGGATGTCAGAAAGCTGATCGATACGATGCTCAGCAATGGTGCGGATGGTGCCATGATGAGTGGAAGCGGCCCGACAGTCTTCGGGTTCGCACACAAGGAGAGGCAGGCAACGCATCTCTACAATGCAATGAAGGGATGCTGCAACGAAGTTTATAAAGTAAGATTGCTTGGATGATTGCTGAAAGCCGAACTTTTATGGTAATATCACTATATTAAATACGGTATTAGGAGTTATCTTATGAAATTTAAACGTAGTGAACGTCTGGTCTTCATGACTCAGCATCTCACCACGCATCCGAACCAGCTGATTCCGCTCACTTATTTCGTCGATAAGTTCACACAGGCAAAATCTTCCATCAGCGAGGATATCAGAATACTTAAAGATGTCTTTGAAAATGAAGGTATCGGCACAGTGCAGACGACGGCTGGTGCGGGCGGCGGTGTGACATTCCAGCCCAGGATCAGTGATGACCGTGCCCGGGAAGTCGTCAGCCGTTTCATGGAAGTGTTGAAAATGAAGGACCGGCTGCTCCCGGGGGGGTACCTGTACATGTCCGACATCATGGGCAACCCCCATCTGATGAGCGACATCGGTGAACTGATTGCAACAATGTATGGCGATGAGACGATCGATGCCGTCGTCACGGTGGCAACAAAGGGGATATCACTCGCGAATGCGGTTGCCAGAAAACTGAATGTGCCTGTGGCAGTCATCAGGAAGGACAATAAGGTGACGGAAGGGTCCACGGTTTCCGTCAACTATGTATCAGGATCCACACGGAAGATTGAAACGATGGTCCTTTCGAAACGGACATTGAAGGAAGGCTCCAAAGTGCTGGTGGTGGATGACTTCCTCCGTGCAGGCGGCTCGATCACCGGGGTCATCAATCTGATGGAGGAATTCTCTGCGGAAGTGGTCGGCGTGAGTGTGCTTGTAGAAGCGAAGCAGGTGGAGAACAGACGCTTCACCGACTATACTTCGCTGCTTAAGGTATCGGAAATCGATGAGTTCAACCAGTCCTTCCTGGTAGAAGAAGGCAACTGTTTGGAGTATATTGAAGAAAGAAACGGAAAGACCAATCCATAGTCAAAGGAGTTTTATAATGCAACCCATCAATTCATCAAAAGCACCAGAAGCACTCGGCCCATACAGCCATGGTATGAAAGTCGGACAGATGTTCTATTCTTCAGGTCAGATCCCACTGAACCTTGAAGGGGAGATCGTTTCACAGGATGTCCAGGAACAGACGAAGCAGGTGATGACGAATGTCGGACATGTGCTTGAGGCGGCAGGCCTTGGGTATGGCGATGTGGTCAAGACGATGATTTTCATCAGCGACATGAACGACTTCCCCCTCATCAATGAAGTTTATGGCAGCTACTTTACGGGTAAACTACCAGCAAGATCATGTGTAGAGGTCAGTCGTTTGCCCAAAGATGTGAAAGTAGAGATAGAGGTTATTGCATCTGAAGCGAACGAATAATCTGGGTGGCTCAAGCAGTACACATTCGATCCAACAATAACTATTATTGGGGGAACAAACGATGAAGATAACAGATGTAAGACTGCGAAAAGTTAACAACCAAGACACCAGAATGAAAGCGCTCGTATCCATTACTTTTGAAGATGCATTCGTAATCCATGACCTCCGGGTCATTGAAGGTAATAACGGACTATTCGTCGCCATGCCAAGCAAGAGGACGCCTGACGGAGAATTCCGTGATATCGCCCACCCGATCCATTCCGACATGCGCCAGCATGTGCAGGAAGAGGTCATGCGGGTCTATGACGAAACGGAGGATCCTGAACCTCAGGAACCGGAAGAGCAGCAGACATCTTCGGATGATGCTGCACCCGAGACGGCAGAGACGATTGAAGATCCATCTCAGGATGCCGCTGCACAAGACGAGGCGCATCACAGGGACGCACCGAAGCAGGGCGACCTTGAAATCGGAGATGACAAGTAGCACTCAACCGTGAAGCGTATGCTTTGCGGGTTTTTTTATGGGGATAGGTATGTGATTATATTCTCTTATACCTTGAAACTCGTGCACCACTAAAATATAATTAGGATAGTTATAAAATGGAGGGACACTATGCAAACGAGAGCAATTATCTTGGCGGCTGGAAAAGGGACACGGATGCGTTCCGAAAAGTACAAAGTTCTGCATGAAGTATGCGGCACGCCGATGATTCAGCATGTCATTGGCAATTTAAGGCAAGCGGGCATTTCAGAAATCTATGCTGTCCTCGGGCATGGTTCCGAGACAGTGAGCAACTACCTTGGGGAGCAGATCCATAAGACGATCCAGGAGGAACAGCTCGGCACTGCCCATGCGGTGCGCCAGTGGAAGGAAGAGCTCCAGCATGAGGACGGCCACACTATGGTCGTGTGCGGCGACACACCGCTGATAAGCGAGACGACCATGCAGGCATTCATGGACTATCACCTCAAGACCGGATCCAAGGCGACCATCCTGTCTTCCCGCACCCAAACGCCATTCGGCTACGGGCGGATCATCAGGAAGGAAAACGGGTCTGTCAAACGCATTGTGGAAGAGAAGGATGCAGCGGATGCTGAACGGGAGATAAAGGAAGTGAGCTCCGGAACCTTCATCTTCGACAACCGCATGCTGTTCGAAGCGCTTGATAAAGTGGACAATGACAACGCACAGAATGAATACTACCTTCCCGACGTCATCTCCATCATGCGTGACAGGGGCGCGCGTATAGAAGCCTATGTGACGCCTGATTTTGAAGAGACGCTCGGCATCAATGACAAAGTCGCTCTCGCGAATGCAGAAGCCATCCTGAGGAAACGGATCAATACACTACATATGCAGAACGGTGTAACGCTGATTCATCCTGAGGCGACGTATATCGATGCAGAAGTTGAAATAGGCGCAGATACCGTCATCCATCCAGGAGCCATCATCCGTGGCAGCACGAAGATCGGAAAGGATGCTGTAATTTCCTCCGGATCCGAAATCAAGGATTCGATCATCGAGGACGAAGTGGAGATAAGGCAGTCCGTAGTCACTGAATCGAGGGTTGGAAGAGGAACGAAGGTCGGGCCATTCGCCCAGCTGAGGCCACAGTCTGAACTTGGAGAGGAAGTGAAGATCGGCAACTTCGTCGAAGTGAAGAAATCCCAGCTCGACGATGGCTCCAAAGTATCGCACCTGAGCTACATCGGGGATGCTACAATCGGTGCACGCGCCAATATCGGCTGCGGCACCATCACCGTGAACTATGATGGCAAGAACAAGTTCAGGACGGAGATCGGCCAGGATGCGTTCATCGGGTGCAATTCAAACCTTGTTGCCCCGGTCAGCATCGGAGACCGCTCCTTCATAGCTGCCGGCTCCACAATTACGGATCAGGTACCTGAAGACAGCCTTGCCATTGCTAGAAACAGGCAGACGACAAAAGATGGATACTATAAAAAAGATAATTAATGGAGGATGAACATGTTAGCTTCTAGCAATCAGTACAAGAACTCAAACCTACGTCTCTTTTCCCTGAAGGCGAATGAACCGCTCGCACAAGAAATCGCAGACCATATCGGAATCCCCTTGGGTAAATGCCAGGTCAACCGCTTTTCCGACGAAGAGGTCCAGATCAATATAGAAGAAAGCGTTCGTGGGTGTGATGTGTTTGTCGTCCAATCCACAAGCCAGCCTGTCAATGAACACCTGATGGAACTGCTCATTATGATCGATGCGCTGAAAAGGGCTTCTGCAGCAACAATCAACATTGTAATGCCCTACTATGGGTATGCACGCCAGGACAGGAAGAGCCGCTCCCGTGAACCGATCACTGCAAAGCTCGTCGCCAACCTGATCGAGACTGCAGGCGCCGACCGTGTCATCTCCCTGGACCTCCACGCACCGCAGCTCCAGGGCTTCTTCGACATTCCAATCGACCACCTCATGGGTGTGCCGATCCTGAGTGACTATTTCATGGAGAACAAGGATCTCGATTTCGACGAAGTCGTCGTCGTCTCTCCAGACCATGGTGGGGTGACCCGTGCACGCAAGATGGCGGACCGTCTGAAGACGCCGATCGCCATCATCGATAAAAGGCGTCCGAAGCCGAATGTGGCAGAGGTCATGAACATCGTTGGAGAAATCGAAGGGCGTACTGCAATCATCATCGATGACATCATCGATACCGGCGGTACAATGAAGCTTGCCGCCCAGGCCCTGCTGGATAAAGGCGCCAAAGAAGTCTATGCATGCTGTACACACCCTGTACTGTCAGGTCCGGCGATTTCCAGGATTGAAGAATCGGTCATCAAGGAGCTGGTCGTCACAAACTCCATTCAGCTGCCTGAAGATAAGAAAAGTGAGAAGATCACCGAACTTTCCGTCGGTGAACTGATGGCCCAGGCGATCGTCCGCGTCTATGAGGAAGAGTCCGTAAGCATCCTCTTTGATAATTAATGTAAAAATAACATGTTTTTTTTACAAAAGCCGGGGTAATATGCTATTATTATGCATGGCTATGTGTTAAAAGACGTATTGAAAACTGTCTGTAAATGAAAGGTGGAAATATACCATGGCAAATTTGGCCACAACGAATAGAGAAGGCAAGGCAAAGCGTTCAGAAGTAACTGAACTGCGTACGACAGGGAAAATCCCTGCAATCCTATACGGTTATCAGGTGGAGAACACTCCTGTAGCCGTAGATGAGAATGAGTTCATCAAAGTGATCCGTGAAGTCGGACGTAACGGTGTCATCGACCTCGATGTCAACGGAAAATCGGTTAAGGTGATGGTGACTGAATACCAGTTCGACTCCATCAAGAACCAGATTACACACATCGACTTCGTAGCAATCAACATGAAGTCTGAAGTTACAGTGGATGTAGCGATTGAGGTCGTTGGAGAGGCTGCAGGCGTCAAAGAAGGCGGCGTAATCGAGCACCCGATCTTTGAAGTTTCCGTTACAGCGACACCGGATAACATCCCTGAATCCCTCGAAGTCAATGTAGAAGACATGGAAATCGGAGATACACTCTACGTTTCCGATCTTCGCTCAAAAGGCAACTTCACAATCGAGAACGAAGATGACGAAGCGGTCATTACAGTCGTTCCACCTCAGCAGGAAGAGCCTGAAGAAGACGAAGAAGGCGAAGAGGTTGAAGGCGAAGAATCCGAAGAAGCAGCAGAAGATGCTGAAGAATCTTCCGAGGAAGAGAATAAAGACGAAGAGTAATATCATGTTTGATTACGGCGGTGGACTTCCCATCGCCTTTTTTAACGTTGTATGAGGTGATGGAAATGAAATGCGTGATTGGACTTGGAAATCCAGGGAAGAAGTATGATAATACGAGGCATAATATAGGCTTCATGGCTGTGGACCATATGGCTGATATGCTCGGCATCGAAATGGCGAACAAGAAATTCAAGTGCCTCATCGGTGTCGGCTACCACAAGGGTGAGAAGGTGATGCTCGTCAAACCCCAGACCTTCATGAATCTGAGTGGTGAAGGGGTGCGTCCGCTCCTCGACTATTACAAGGTGGCAGTGGAGGATATCCTGGTGCTGTATGATGATCTTGACCTGCCTGTCGGCAGGCTGCGTCTCAGAAAGAAAGGCAGCGGTGGCGGACACAATGGCATCAAATCACTCAATCAGCATCTGGGGACCGAAAAGTATAAGCGTATCAGGATAGGCATCGACCGCCCGGCACCCGGCGCCTCGATACCTGGCTATGTGCTTGCCAGGTTCCCAAAAAGTGAACAGCCCCTGATAGAAAAGATCATTACACGTACCTCCGAAGCATCGGCTGCATTTTTAACTGAGCCGTTCGAAGAAGTAATGACGGAATATAATGGTGATGTAGATGAATGACAAAGTATCCCAGAGGATCCAGAACGATGAACGCTTCCTTGAGGTCGCCGGACACAAGGATGGATTGAATATGATGGTGACAGGCATCAACGACGACTTCAAGCCTGCCTTGCTGTATGAATTGGTCCAGGCTGAAGACCGGCCGGTGGTCCTCTTCGTCCAGAATAATCATCAGATGGAGAAGTTGGCGAATCCATTGATGGATATGATGGATAATGTCCATACCTTCCCGGTCGGCGACATCATGATAGAAAATCATGCCAAGCAGAGTCCCGAATTTATGAAGTCACGGATGAGCAGCCTGTTTGCTCTGGCCCACAAGGAGCCAGGGCTATTTGTCGTACCTGTGCACGCACTGCTCAAGCCGGTGATGCCGAAAGAGAAGCTGCTCAGCTATGAAAGGACGATCGAGGTGGGCAGCATACTCGATTATGACCAGTTCATCGAGGATCTGGTGAGCCTCGGCTACAGAAGGATGAACCAGGCTGTCCATTTCGGTGAATTTGCAGTACGCGGGGACATCATCGACATATACATGCCGGAACAGCTCGTCCGACTTGAACTGTTTGATGATGAAGTCGATTCACTCAGGTCCATCGATGCGGAAACACAGCGTTCAATCGAAAACATCAGCTCCATCACGATGGAGCCGTATGCGGAATATATCATTGAACGTGAGGAACGCGAGCAGCTGCTTAAGAAGATAGAGACGCTCTATCAGGAGACGCGCGAAAAGCTCGATCAGACAGGCAGGGAAACACTGGATGAATACTATGATACGGTCACGCATCCGGATCAGACCTTCAATCATCTCGTCCACTACAGCCGGCTGCTTACAGATCGTGACATCTCCATACTCGACTATATCAGTGATGAGCACCGCGTCATCATCGATGAAGTGAAGAATATGGCGGCGGCCTATGAGTCGGAGTTCAACTCGGTCAGCAGCTACTATGAGTCGATGGTGGAGGCGGGGCGCATGTTCAAGGGGGGCGGGAACTTCCTGGAAGGTCAGTATGAACGCCTGCTTTCCCTGCCGGGCAGCACCTACTTCACCCTCTTCACAAAAAGCATGCCTGTCGAAATGGGGCATATCGTCAAGATTTCTGTGCGTCCGACTGAAATCTATTACGGACAGTACGACATACTCGCCTCAAACCTCAACAAGATGCTGAATGATGGCTACATGATCAACATCGTCCTCCGTGACGAGGATGAAATCGACAAGACACGCCAGTTGCTGGAAGATTTGAAGATACCGAGCTACATCGAAGAGATTCCAGTCGATTCGGGCATCGTCCTGACCCAGGGAACGTTATCGAAAGGTTTCATACTGCCATTCATGCAAGTGGCTGTACTTGGTTCGAAGGAGCTGTACAACAAGACAGCCCGCAAGAAGAAGCGTGCAAAGAAGATTTCCAACGCTGAAAAGATCAAGTCATATCAGGAACTGAATGTCGGTGACTATGTGGTGCATGTCCACCACGGGGTGGGACGCTACCACGGAATCGAGACGCTTGAGGTCGGCGGCATCCACAATGATTATATGAAGCTCCAATACAAGGGGACCGATCAGCTCTATATCCCGGTCGATCAGATGGACCTCGTGCAGAAATACATTGCGAGTGATGACGGCCAGCCGAAGATGCATAAGCTCGGCGGTACGGAATGGAAGAAGACGAAGGCGAAGGTTGAGGCAAATGTAAATGAAATTGCCGAAGAGCTGATCAAGCTTTATCAGGAAAGAAGCCAGGCCGAAGGTTTTTCATTTTCGGACGATACGGATATGCAGTCGTCCTTCGAAGAGCGGTTCCCCTATGAGCCGACGCCCGACCAGTCGGCATCCATCAATGAAATCAAAAAGGATATGGAATCCCTGCGTCCGATGGACCGCCTCCTCTGTGGAGATGTGGGATACGGCAAGACGGAAGTCGCAATACGTGCAGCCTTCAAGGCGGTGCAGGATGGCAAACAGGTGGCTTTCCTTGTGCCGACGACGATTCTTGCAGCCCAGCACTACGAAAATATGATCGAGCGGATAGAAGATTTCCCAATTAACGTGGATATGATGAGCCGCTTCCGGACTTCAGGTCAGCTGAAGAAGACGAAGGAAGGCCTTAAGAAGGGGACCGTCGACATCGTAGTGGGGACACACAAGATCCTTGGGAAGGATGTCGAATTCAAGGATCTCGGCCTGCTCATCGTCGATGAGGAGCAGCGCTTCGGTGTCCGCCATAAGGAGAAGATCAAACAGCTCCGGACCAATGTGGATGTACTGACGCTGACTGCGACACCGATTCCAAGGACACTGCACATGAGCCTCTCTGGTGTAAGGGACCTCTCCGTCATCGAGACGCCACCTGAAAACCGTTTCCCGGTCCAGACATATGTGCTCGAATACCAGGCCGATTTCGTGCGCGAAGCGATCGAACGGGAGCTCGCACGTGACGGTCAGGTGTTCTATCTGCATAACCGTGTGGACACGATCTATCAGAAAAAGGCACATGTCGAGGCCATGGTGCCTGACGCAGAAGTGGGCGTCATGCATGCGAAGATGAATGAGAAGGAAGTGGAGGAGACGATGATGGCGTTCGTCAACGGCGAGTACGATGTACTCGTCACGACAACGATCATCGAAACGGGTGTCGATGTCCCGAATGCGAACACACTGATCATCGAGGATGCCGACCGCTTCGGACTCAGCCAGCTCTATCAGCTGCGCGGCCGTGTGGGACGGAGCAACCGCATCAGCTATGCCTACCTTTTCCACCAGCCGGATAAGGTGCTGACTGAAGTGGCTGAAAAAAGGCTTGAAGCGATCAAGGAGTATACGGAACTCGGCAGCGGCTTCAAAATCGCGATGCGCGACCTGAATATCCGCGGTGCCGGCAACCTGCTCGGCAAGCACCAGTCCGGATTCATCGATTCGGTAGGCTATGAACTCTATTCCGAGATGCTGGAGACGGCGGTCAAGGAGAAGCAGGGCGAGGCGCCTGAACCGGAGCCGGTGAACATACCGATTGATGTGACGCTGGATGCCTATATCCCGGCATCCTACATTTCACATGAACAGTCCAAGATCGATATCTATAAACGATTGAGGAAAGCCGAGTCCATAGAAGTCGTAAGGGACATTGAAGATGAGCTGCTGGACCGGTTCGGTGACTACCCTGTGGAAGTGGAACGCCTCCTGCAGCTTGTGCGGATCAAGGTATATGCATTGATGTTCGGCATCTATCATGTCAAAGAGGATAAGCGCAATTTCTATCTGCATGTCTCGAAGCAGGCGACCAGCCAGATTGATGGAGAGAAGCTGTTTATGGATACACAGGAATTCGGGCGCATCATGAACATATCCGTACAGGATGGCGAGATGCGCATCACGATTCGAAGCAGGGATGTTTCCCAGCTTGTAGAAATATTGAAGGCAGTTCAGGACAGCAGAATGGAGGAAGCAGTATGAAACGCATTGAAATAATCGGCCTTGGAAGTTCAGATCTCGACCAGATGCCCCTCGGCATCTGGCGCCGACTGGAAAGTGCCGGACGCATACATCTGCGGACGAAGGATCATCCGGCAGTCCAGGCCCTGGCTGCCCGTGGAGTGGATCTTGTGGATTACGACCATCTCTATGAACAGCATGAGACGTTTGAGGCAACCTATGAAGCCATAGTATCGGCCCTTATGGAAGAAGCCGAGCAGGGTGACGTGCTCTACGCTGTACCGGGCCATCCGCTTTTCTATGAAACGACGACGGAACTTCTGATCGAACAGGAGAGGCAGGGGGAAGTGGCTCTGGCAATATCCGGCGGCCAGAGCTTCCTCGATCCGGTCATCACCACCCTCAGGATTCCGGTGAATGAAGGATTCCAGGTGCTTGACGGGACGAGCTTCAAGCCAGGTGAGCTGGATTACCGGAAGCACACGCTCGTTACACAGGTCTATGACCAGTACAGTCTCGGCGAAGCGAAGATATCCCTCCTGGACTATTATCCGGCAGAGACCGAAGCGAAGATTGTGGAGGCTGCGGGCAGCGCAAGTGAACAGGTCTACAGCATGGCGCTTCATGAAATCGACCACTTGGATATACAGAGCAACCTCCTCTGCCTCTACATCCCCCGTGTCGAGGACAGCAGCATGGCACAGCGCGACATTCATCATATGACGGAAATATTTGATACACTTGTCAGTGAAGAGGGGTGCCCGTGGGATAAGGTCCAGACACATGAGTCGATTGAACGCCATCTGATAGAAGAGGCATATGAAGTGATAGAGGCGATCGAACGGCAGGATGATGAGGGAATCGTCGAGGAGCTTGGGGATATTCTCCTGCAGGTCGCCCTCCACAGCGCCATCGGCAAAAAGAATGGATATTTCGACTTCTATGATGTGCTGGACAGCCTGAATGCCAAAGTCGTCAGACGCCATCCGCACGTGTTCGGGGAAGCATCGGTGGAATCACTTGATGACCTGAGCCGCGTGTGGGCTGAGGCGAAGGCGAAAGAAGGCAAGAAGGAAAAGGTGAAATACGAGAAGGCGTATGGTGAAATCGTTCTGGAATGGATGAAGGAGACGATCCATCATGAGCGTCCACTGGAAGATATTATAAAAGAAAGAAGGGATATGGATGAGACTTGATAAATTCCTGAAAGTGTCGAGGGTGATCAAAAGGCGTACACTCGCCAAGGAAATCAGTGATGAAGGCCGGGTTAAAGTCAATGACAGGGCGGCAAAGGCAGGCACGGATCTCTCTGTCGGGGACATCGTCGAGATAGAATTCGGCAGGAAGATCGTCACACTCGAAGTGGTGCAGCTCGAAGCGCATGCGAAGAAGGAAGACGCCGACCGGATGTACAGGATAATAAAAGAACAGAAAATTGAGAAGGATTCCAGTTTTCTCTAGCAAACAGCATGTTTATAGTGTATTTTAAAGATAGACAACGGACAAATTGAGGGTGTGTTGCCGTGAGCAAAGTTGTTAAGGTCATCAATAATTACACTAGAAAACGTGAAAATGAAAAGAAAACGAAACAGGACGAAAATCGTGTAGCAAAAAGGCGTACTCTGCTGTTCGGCAGCATGCTGCTGGTGGTGGCGGGAATCCTGCTCATCGTAGCCTTTAATCAGAAGAACCAGAATCAGCTGATCCATGAAGAGCTGGTCCAGGCACAGGTCGTGCTCGACGAACGCAAAAATGAAGCGGAGGACCTGGAACAGCAGATTAGGCAATTGAATGATGAGGACTATATTACACGTATAGCGCGCAGTGAATTCTTCCTGTCGGAAGAGGGGGAGATCGTCTTCAATCTCTCCGATCTGGAGACGCCTGAAGAGAAAGCAGAAAAAGATGAAAATGGGGAATAGTCATTACAATAATGTAATGATTATTTTTCTTTTTAGTGATATGATAGAAGAAGATTAAATGATAATTGGGAGGATAATATATTAACATGTCAGTTGAAGTGGGCAGTATAGTAAAAGGGAAAGTCACGGGTATAAAGAATTTCGGGGCATTTGTCCAATTGCCGGGCGGCAAGACAGGACTCGTTCACATCAGTGAGGTTGCAGATCAGTATGTAGAGGATATCAATGAGCACCTTAGTGTAGGCGAAGAAGTTGAAGTGAAGGTCCTAACCGTTGGTGATGACGGCAAGATCAGTCTGTCCATCAAAAAAGCGAAAGAACCAAAACCTAAGCCGAAACCGCGCAAGGATCCGTCTCCGGAAGACTTTGAGAAGAAACTTTCAAGCTTCCTTAAGGACAGCGAAGACCGCATGTCTACCATCAAAAGACAAACCGAATCACGCCGCGGTGGAAGAGGCAAAAAATAAATAGATATAGAGACGATTCCAGTAATCGTCTTATTTTATTTTGAGAAGGGTGAGAGTATGGAACTCTTCCGACCATGGGAAAAGGATGACACGGTCGCCCTTGCCATATCAGGCGGGGTGGATTCCATGGTGCTGTATCATCTGCTCAGCACAATACATGCACAGGCCTATGGACGGCTGATCCTCCTCCATGTGAATCATGGCCAGCGGGCTGCTTCAGTTGAAGAGGCGGCATATATAGAAAAGATGGCGCAGCAGGATGGTCATATATGCGAGATTGAAACTTTGAGCATACCTTCTGATGCATTCAGCCAGGAGCGTGCGAGACAAGCCCGCTACCATTTTTTCGATGTGATGATGAAAAGGTATGGCGCTGATGTACTGCTCACCGCCCACCATCTGGATGACCAGTATGAAACGATTCTCCATTCCCTGCTGTCCGGCCGTCATCTGCCTGGATCCATGGGCATCCCTGCTGAGCGGGGAAGGGAAGAGTACAGGATCGTGCGCCCACTGATCAGCGTATCCCGTGAGGAAATCGAAGCATACGCACAGAAGCACGGCGTCGTCCATTTCGAAGATGAGACGAACAGCCGGACCGATTACACGAGGAACTACATCCGGCACCGCCTCATGCCGCCGATTAAGGAAAGCACCAATCTGCAGGAAGCCCATCTGCTCCGTCTGCGTGATGATATGGCGGAGATCGATGATCTTCTCCAGGAGAAAGCGGAGGCTTTTCTGGAAGGTCGGGGGGCGGACCTTCCGCGGAAGGACTTCAACGCGCAGAAGCACATCATCAGGCTCTATATCATGCAGGCCTGGCTCAAGGAGGATGGTGTGGAGCCGAGGCGCCGGTATATCGAAGAGATCATGTCGGTCATCGCATCGGATACGGCAAATGCCTCCTTTGAAGCTGGAGATGTGAGGATTGTCATTTCATATGATCATATCATCAGAAAACAGGGTAAGGGTGAAAATGCAGGTATGATGATGATTGAAGGCGATGGCAGCCATGTCTTCAACGGGTACAGGATCACCTCGAGGCTGGAGCCGCATCAGTATCCGCTCATGGTGAGGACGAAGGAGGCGGGGGACCGCATGCAGTTACCGGGCATCGGCACAAAAAAGCTTTCCCGTATTTTCATAGACGGTAAAGTACCGAGGGATGAGCGGGAAAAAATGCCGGTCATCCTGGATCCGGACCGCCAAATCATTGCACTGGGTGAAATTTATAATATAATGGGTAGCAAGGAAATGAACAGTCGATTACTTATTGAAAAGGAGTTTACGGATGAGCCTGAGAAATGATATAAGCGAAGTTGTATTATCTGAAGAGGAAATTCAAAACATAGCAGAAAGGCTCGGCAGACGTATTACTGAAGACTACGAAGGCAAGACGCCGATACTGGTCGGTCTGCTCAAAGGATCCATCATGTTCATGGGAGATCTGATCAAGTACATAGATACACATCTGGAAATAGATTTCATGGATGTTTCAAGCTATGTGGGAACGAAATCCTCCGGTGAGGTCAAAATCCTCAAGGATCTGTCCACTTCTGTCGACGGGCGCCATGTCATCGTGGTCGAGGACATCATAGAAACAGGCACGACACTGAATTCCATCATGGACCTGATCGAATACAGGAATGCAGCGTCATTGGAAATAGTGACACTGCTGGACAAGCCGATCAACAGGAAGCTTGAAGTTGATGTGAAATACGTAGGAACGGAAATATCTGATGGATTCGTCGTCGGTTATGGTCTGGATTTTGATGAAAAATACAGGAACCTGCCATATATCGGACTATTGAAACCAGAGCTCTACCAGTAAGTCAAAACAGTGGAATAATAGTGTGAAAACATGGTATTATTTCTTTTAGTCGTACTAGAAATGGAGGTTTACGGATGCCTAAGAATGTAGGCCGTAACATAGTGCTGATATTGATATTATCAGTAATAATGTTTGGTATATTTCAAAGTTTCAATGGCGATTCAGCACTTGAGGAGGAACTCCAATATGGAGAATTCCTTGAAGAACTGGATGCCGGTAATATAGAAGAACTCACAATTCAGCCAGAGCAGAACGTATATCTCATCGAAGGCCGTCTAGCCGGCCAGAATGAGCAGGAATCCTTCACCTCTGTGATTCCATACAACAGCACTCAGGACCTGGATCAGATTCTTGAAACAGCAAGAGCCCAGGAAGACTTGAACTTTACAATTGAACCTGCTGAAGAGCAGAGCCCTTGGACAAGCATGCTGTTTACGTTCATTCCGCTGCTCCTGATCCTCTTCCTCTTCCTGTTCCTGATGAGTCAGGCGCAAGGCGGCGGTGGCGGTGGCGGCCGCGTAATGAACTTCGGCAAGAGCAAGGCTAAGCTCTATGACCAGAGCAAGAAGAAGGTCCGCTTCGAAGATGTAGCGGGCGCGGATGAAGAAAAGCAGGAACTCATCGAAGTGGTGGACTTCCTGAAGGACCCACGCCGCTTTGACCGCATCGGTGCGAAGATCCCGAAAGGTGTGCTGCTCGTCGGCCCGCCGGGTACAGGTAAGACGCTGATCGCAAAAGCGGTGGCCGGAGAAGCGGGCGTACCTTTCTTCTCCATCAGTGGTTCCGACTTCGTCGAAATGTTCGTCGGTGTCGGTGCATCCCGTGTACGTGACCTGTTCGAGAATGCCAAGAAGAACGCGCCATGCATCATCTTCATCGATGAGATCGATGCAGTGGGACGCCAGCGTGGTGCAGGCGTCGGCGGCGGTCACGATGAACGTGAGCAGACATTGAACCAGCTGCTTGTAGAGATGGATGGCTTCGGCGAGAACGAAGGCATCATCATGATCGCAGCAACCAACAGACCCGATATCCTTGACCCGGCATTGCTCCGTCCAGGCCGTTTCGACAGGCAGATCCCTGTCGGCCGTCCGGATGTCAAAGGTCGTGAGGCGGTACTCAAAGTACACGCCAAAGGCAAGCCATTCGATGATACGGTGGATCTTGCAGCCCTTGCTGCGAGGACGCCAGGCTTCTCAGGGGCGGACCTTGAGAACCTGCTGAATGAAGCGGCGCTCGTTGCTGCAAGGCAGAATAAAACCAAGATCGATATGCGTGATGTCGATGAAGCGACAGACCGGGTCATCGCCGGACCGGCCAAGAAGAGCCGTGTCATATCCCAGAAGGAACGCAATATCGTTGCATTCCACGAAGCCGGCCATACGGTCATCGGCATGGTGCTCGATGATGCTGATATGGTCCACAAGGTCACCATCGTCCCTCGTGGACAGGCAGGCGGCTATGCAGTGATGCTTCCCAAGGAGGACCGCTACTTCATGACGAAACCTGAGCTCGAAGACAAGATTGTCGGATTGCTTGGGGGCCGTGTTTCCGAAGAGATCAATTTCGGTGAAGTATCCACTGGTGCCCATAACGACTTCCAGAGGTCCACAGGCATTGCACGCAGCATGGTGACTGAATACGGCATGAGTGACAAACTTGGACCGCTCCAATTCGGGGAGTCCAACGGCCAGGTCTTCCTCGGCAAGGATATGCAGTCGGATGCCAACTACTCCGACCGGATCGCCTACGAGATAGACCAGGAGATGCAGCACATCATCAAAACGCAGTATGAACGCTGCCGTGAGATATTGACGGAACACCGTGAACAGCTCACCCTCATAGCAGAAACACTGCTTGTTGAAGAAACATTGGATCGTGAACAGATCGAAGGCCTCTTCTACCATGGCAAGTTGCCGGAGCGCAATTATGACGACAGCCAGACGGAAGATGACAAGATTGGACCATCCTATGAAGATGTCAAAGAAGGCCTGAGCGACCATGCAGACGAAGCGGAATCACGTGATGCGGTTGAAGAGGAAGAAACTTCCCGCTACGATGAACAGCGCAGAGAACAGCCGGTTGAACAGAGGGAATCCCCACAGGAGCGCAGCACTGAGGAAAATCCTTTTGCAGACAGGCAGAGACAGAAGGAACAGCGGTGGGAAGAAGATAACAGAAGAAACTAATGCCAAGTCGCCTCCGGGCGACTTTTGGTGATTTATAAGGAGGAATTCCAATGGACCACCTGATTAGAGGGATTGGAATGAATGATGAAATTCGTATTTTCTCTGTAGATACTACAGAAACAGTAAATGAAGCAGTGGAAAGGCATGGGGCATATCCGACAGCAGCGGCTGCACTGGGTCGTACGATGACTGCAGGCCTCATGATGGGCGCCATGCTCAAGAATGAGGAAAAGGTGACGGTGACCGTCCAGGGCGGCGGACCAATCGGTGCAATCGTCGTCGACAGCAATGCGAAGGGCAAAGTCCGCGGCTACCTTGGGAATCCACAGGTGCATTTCCCACTCAATAATGCCGGGAAGCTCGATGTGCGCCGTGCGGTAGGAACCGATGGATTCGTCAATGTCGCCAAGGATATAGGGTTGAAGGAGCATTTTACAGGCTCCACCGAAATCGTCTCCGGTGAAATCGGAGAGGACTTCTCCTACTATTTCTATGCCAGTGAACAGGTGCCATCCATCGTGGCGCTTGGAGTGCTCGTCAATCCCGACAACACAATCAAGTCTGCCGGCGGCTTCATCATCCAGGTGATGCCTGGGGCAAGTGATGAAACGATGGCCTTCCTTGATGAACGGGCAAAGGAAATGACCCCTGTGTCCAAACTGATCGATCAGGGGCTGTCGCCCCAGGAGATCATTGATGAGGCAATCGGAGGAGAGAATTGGAGAGGACTGGATGAAATGCCGGTGGAATTCGAGTGCAGCTGTTCGAAGGAGCGGTTCATCAATGCGATCGCCTCCCTCGATCCGTCCGAAATCGTCGCCATGATCAAGGAAGATGGCGGAGCTGAAGCGGACTGCCACTTCTGCCGCAATAAAGTATGGATCGAAAAGGAAGAACTGCAGGAGCTCATTACGCATTAAAATTGATTTGGGAAGCTAAAAATGGTATGTTATCCATAGCTAATAAGTAGGGATAAAAGGGAGATTGTTATGAGTAAACTTTATAATAGCATTACAGAAGTCATCGGAAACACGCCACTCGTGAAGCTTAACAACCTGACAGACGACAGCATGGCCGACATCTACGTGAAGCTGGAATTCATGAACCCTGGAAGCTCAGTCAAGGACCGCATTGCCCTTTCCATGATTGAACGCGCTGAAGAAGAAGGCGTATTGACCGAAGGGACGACGATCATCGAACCAACAAGCGGGAATACCGGCATCGGTCTGGCGATGGTGGCAGCAAGCAAAGGATACAAGACCATCCTTGTCATGCCGGACACGATGAGCAAGGAGCGCCGGAACCTGCTCAAGGCATATGGCGCAGAACTCATCCTTACCCCTGGTGCTGAAGGCATGAAGGGTGCAATCAAGAAGGCTGGCGAACTTGTTGAAAAGCATGGCTACTTCATGCCGCAGCAGTTCGAGAACATGGCGAACCCTGAAATCCATGAGCGTACGACAGGCCGTGAGCTGGTTGAGCAGACGGAAGGCCTCGATGTAGCCGGATTCGTTTCAGGCATCGGTACAGGCGGCACGATTTCAGGTGCCGGCAAGGCATTGAAAGAGGCATACCCGGAGCTTGCCATCTATGCTGTGGAACCGAAGGACTCTCCGGTACTGAGCGGGGGCGACCCTGGTCCGCATAAACTCCAGGGACTGGGTGCCGGTTTTGTGCCGAAGACGCTGAATACTGAAATCTATGATGAAGTCATTCAGATCGGCAATGAGGAAGCGATGGAGTGGGCGCGCGAACTCGCAGCCAAAGAAGGCATACTCGGTGGCATCTCCTCCGGTGCGGCAGTGCTGGCAAGTATTGAAGTCGCCAAGAAGCTTGGAAAAGGAAAGAGCGTCATTACAGTATTGCCATCCAACGGTGAGAGATACCTTTCAACACCGCTGTTCAATTTCGAAGGCTGATGCCAGTCATCTTGAATACCATATCCCTTTGGGGGTATGGTATTTTATTTTACCTGGAAGCCATTATATTTCATCACTTATACATGTTATAATATGTCTATTATTGTGGAATAGAGGATGATAGTATGAAACGACTGCAGATAATGGGAATCCTGAATGTCACTCCGGATTCATTCAGCGACGGCGGCAAATATCAGGCTGTGGATGATGCTGTCGAGCGGGCACGGGAGATGGTCGGGGAAGGTGCAGACATCATTGATGTCGGTGGATATTCCACGCGGCCGGGGCATGAGGAAATCAGTGCCGAAGAGGAGATTCGACGGATCGTTCCCGTCATCGAAGCAATCAGGGATATCGGTGTGGATATAGCCATCGACACCTTCCGCGGGGATGTGGCCCGGGCGGCACTCGATGCGGGTGCTACGATGATCAATGACCAGTGGCGGGGCACGTATGATGAAACGATCCTCGATGTCGCCAGCGAATATGAAGTGCCGATCTTCCTGATGCACAACAACACCCATGCCAGCTACAGTGATGTCGTCGAAGACATGATCGAAGAACTGTTGGCCTCCGTGGCCCTGGCAAAAGCGCACGGCGTGAAGGACGATAAGATCTGGCTCGATCCGGGCATCGGATTCGTCAAAACACGCAGTGAGGAACTCACCGTGATGCGCCGCCTGGAAGAACTTGTGGCGACAGGCTACCCCATCCTTCTTGCGACAAGCCGGAAGCGTATGATCAGGGAGCTCGCCGGTGAGGACACCCAGGCATCCGAACGGGATGAAGCCACTGCTGCAACGACGATATACGGCATCGATAAGGGTGTCAGGGCGGTGCGCGTGCACAATGTGGCCCTGAACAGGAAACTTGCAGATGCCTATATGAAGCTCAAGGAGGATATGGATGGATAACATCAGAATCAATGGCATAAAGACATATGCATACCATGGGGTATTCGATGCTGAACGCACACTTGGACAGTTCTTCATTACGGATGTCGTGATGCATCTGGACCTCACCCCTGCTTCCACAACAGACGACCTGAACGGGACCGTCCACTACGGGGAGGCCTACCAGATGATTGAGGAGATCATCAAGGGGGAACCTGTAAACCTGATAGAACATCTTGCCGAAAAAGTGTCGAAAGCACTGTTTGACCAATATGATAAAATAGTAGGGACAGAAGTGACCATCACTAAAGTGAACCCTCCGATAGAGGGAAATTATGATAACGTCAGCATTACTTTGAATAGAAAGCGGGAAGATTAATGGCGGTTGTATATTTGGGACTTGGAAGCAATATGGGGGATCGCAGGGACAACCTGGAATCCGCCATCCAAAAACTTGATGACCATGAAGCGATAGAAGTTGTCAATCGTTCCTCCATCCTTGAAACAGAGCCCTATGGAAAGACAGACCAGCCGAACTTCATGAACATGTGCGTGATGATTGAAACACGTGTATCCCCTCTGGATCTGCTGGAAGTCGTCCTGTCGATCGAACACGATCTGGGGCGTGTCCGGAAGGAAGTATGGGGCCCGCGGACGATCGATATCGACATACTGCTTTATGAGGATCTGGAACTTTCATTGGATGAGTTGAATATTCCCCATGCGGAAATGCATAAGCGCAGTTTCGTCCTTGAGCCCCTGTCGGAAATCGCCGGTGATGTGGTTCATCCGGGAACTGGAAGGACGATAGAAGCAATGAGGAGAGCACTTGAAGCGGGTGAGACGAATGTTTAGGATCGGCGATGTGGAGATGGCCAACAGGGTCGTGCTTGCCCCGATGGCAGGCGTGTGCAATGCTGCGTTCAGATTGACGGTCAAGGAATTCGGTGCAGGGCTCGTCTGTGCCGAGATGATCAGCGACAAGGCACTCCTGTTCGGCAATGAAAAGACGATGAAGATGCTTTATATAGATGAAAATGAACGGCCGATGTCTCTGCAGATATCCGGCGGGGAAAAGGATACGCTTGTGGAAGCGGCCAAATATGTGGATCAGAATACGACAGCCGACATCATAGACATCAACATGGGATGTCCGGTCTCCAAGATCATCCGGTGTGAAGCCGGTGCCCGCTGGCTGCTCGATCCGGATAAGATCTACGATATGGTCAGTGCAGTCGTCGCTAATGTATCGAAACCAGTGACGGTGAAGATGCGCATCGGCTGGGACAGCGATCATATATATGCAGTGGAGAATGCCAAAATGGCAGAGAAGGCCGGTGCTTCCGCCATCAGCATGCATGGCCGCACACGTGAGCAGATGTATGAAGGTGAAGCAGATTGGGACATCATCCGTCAGGTCAAGGAAGCCGTCAGCATTCCGGTCATCGGCAATGGTGACGTCACATCCCCGGAACGTGCGCAGAAGATGCTGGATGAGACCGGTGTGGATGCGGTGATGATCGGAAGGGAAGCGCTCGGCAATCCGTGGATAATCTACAGGACGGTGCACTACCTTGAAACAGGCGAACTGATCGGGGAGCCTGGACTTGAAGAGAAGATGAAAGTGCTCAAGCTCCATATGGACCGCCTGATCACCCTCAAAGGTGAAAAGGTCGCTGTCATGGAGATGCGCAAGCATGCTTCATGGTACCTGAAGAATATAAAGGGCAACGGCAATGTACGCAGGGCGATCAACCAGGCGGAAACAAGAGAGGCAGTTGTCTCTGCGATAGATGGATTCGTTCAGGAACAAATGGAACAACAAAATGAAATGATAGTATAGGAGAGAAAATCAGTGAGTGAAGAAATAAATGATCAGATAACCGTCAGAAGAGAAAAAATGCAGCAGCTCATCGATCTTGGCATCGATCCTTTCGGTGAAAAGTTCGAACGTACAGCCTACACGGATGTACTTAAAGAGGAGTGGGATGCGTTTTCCAAGGAAGAACTTGCAGAGAAGGAAGAAGCATCCGGAACCGTCATTGCAGGGCGTCTGATGACGAAGCGCGGCAAGGGTAAAGCCGGCTTCGCCCACATCCAGGACATCAAGGGGCAGATCCAGATCTACGTGCGTAAAGACCAGGTGGGTGAAGCGGCATTTGAAATCTGGAAGCAGGCAGACCTTGGGGATATCGTCGGAGTCAAAGGTGTAATGTTCAAGACGAACACCGGAGAACTTTCGGTCAAGGCGCAGGAATTCACTCTGCTGACGAAAGCATTGCGCCCGCTGCCGGACAAGTATCACGGCCTGAAGGACGTTGAAGAGCGCTACCGCAAACGTTATCTCGACCTGATTACGAGCGAAGACTCCAAAGATACGTTCATCAAGCGCAGCAGGATCATCCAGGAAATGCGCAACTATCTGAACCAGCGCGGATTCCTGGAAGTCGAAACGCCGATGATGCACACCATTGCAGGCGGTGCACAGGCCCGTCCATTCGTCACACACCACAATGCACTCGATATGGAGCTCTTCATGCGTATTGCGATTGAACTGCATCTGAAGCGCCTCATCGTCGGCGGCCTTGAAAAAGTGTATGAAATCGGTCGTGTATTCAGAAATGAGGGCATATCCACCCGCCATAACCCTGAATTCACGATGATAGAATTATATGAGGCGTATGCAGATTTCCATGACATCATGGATCTGACGGAAGAAATGATCGCCCATATTGCCGAGCATGTCAACGGAACGACGGTCGTCGAATATGGCGGGGAGCAGATCGATCTGACACCAAGGTGGAAACGCGTGCACATCGTGGATGCCATCAAGGAGCAGACGGGTGTGGACTTCTACGAAGTGAAATCTAATGAAGAGGCGCATCAGCTGGCGAAGGAGCACGGCATCGAGGTGCAGGATACGATGAAGTATGGTCATATCCTGAATGAATTCTTCGAACAGAAAGTTGAAGAGACGCTTGTTCAGCCGACATTCGTGTACGGCCACCCGATCGAGATCTCACCACTAGCGAAGCAGAATCCGGATGATCCCCGTTTCACGGACCGTTTTGAACTGTTCATCGTCGGCCGGGAGCATGCGAATGCATTTACGGAGCTCAATGATCCGATCGACCAGAGACAGCGGTTTGAATCACAGGTTGCCGAAAAGGAAGCGGGCAACGATGAAGCACATGAAATGGATGAGGACTTCCTCGAGTCGCTTGAATACGGTATGCCGCCGACCGGCGGACTCGGCATCGGCATCGACCGCCTCGTGATGCTGCTGACCGATTCAGCTTCCATCCGCGACGTGCTGCTGTTCCCTTATATGAGACAAAAATAATGAAAAAATATAATAATGCGCCCAAATATCCATTTGGGTGTATTATTTCCCTATTAAAATCCATTAAAATGTTGACGCGGACGGCTGATATAGGATATTATGAAACAGTCGTGATTGAGCAACACATCTTTCAGGAGAATTAGCTCAGCTGGGAGAGCATCTGCCTTACAAGCAGAGGGTCGGCGGTTCGAACCCGTCATTCTCCACCATTTAAAACTTAATGATTCAGCCGGTCTAGCTCAATTGGCAGAGCAACTGACTTGTAATCAGTAGGTTGGGGGTTCGATTCCTCTGGCCGGCACCATCTGATCTGCAAGAAGTCATACTCCAGTTGACAGATGACGGAAATCAAACGGGGATATCCTCCTCTATATCATATATGCGGGTGTGGCGGAATTGGCAGACGCGCTAGAATCAGGATCTAGTGCCTTTAACGGCGTGGGGGTTCGAGTCCCTTCACCCGCATCATATATTCAATTTCATAATACTAAGCGGAAGTAGTTCAGTGGTAGAACACCACCTTGCCAAGGTGGGGGTCGCGGGTTCGAATCCCGTCTTCCGCTCCATTATTTTTTAAGCGGTCATGCCGTTTTATTTTTTTGTTTCATGCGCCCGTAGCTCAATTGGATAGAGCGTTTGACTACGGATCAAGAGGTTAGGGGTTCGACTCCTCTCGGGCGCGCTCAATAACTTACGGGAAGTAGCTCAGCTTGGTAGAGCACTTGGTTTGGGACCAAGGGGTCGCAGGTTCGAATCCTGTCTTCCCGACTCTTATTTTCATATTTACATCATGGGGGCTTAGCTCAGCTGGGAGAGCGCCTGCTTTGCACGCAGGAGGTCAGCGGTTCGATCCCGCTAGTCTCCACTTTCATTTTCAATTACATAACAGGGGCCTATAGCTCAGCTGGTTAGAGCGCACGCCTGATAAGCGTGAGGTCGGTGGTTCGAGTCCACTTAGGCCCACTCAAAAGACATGGAAATATCCATGTCTTTTTATTTTGCACCAATTGGGCTGATTTGCGGTCGTTACGCCTCAAACACCTGCTTCCTCGAGGAAACGGTCCAGTATGTCGATTATCTCCCGGGTGTCCTTTTCCCCGATACCCACAATGATGGTGTCTCCGAGGTCCCTTTCATAGGAATAGACGTTGCCATGGACCAGTCTATGATTGTCTGCCGCTTCTTCAAGATCCATCCCGGGGATCCTGATGATGAAGTGCATGCCTGTATGTTCCCCGTGTATTTCAACATCATGATGCGCTGCAATCCATGTGGTGATGGCCTCCATCTTCTTCCGGTAGACTTTCCGCATCCTGTTGATGTGCCGGGTCAGGTAGCCCTGTTCCATGAAGCGGGCGACGATGTGCTGCATCTGCCGGGGGACATTGCACGAGAGCTCCTTTTCATAATAAAGCTCTGCAAGTGAGGCTGGCAGCACCATGCAGGAGAGCCTGAGGGAAGGATAGAGGGATTTCGAAAATGTACTCATGTATATGGTGCGGTCGTTCTGGTCGAGCCCTTGGAGGGAAGGCAGAGGCCGTCCCGTATACCTGAACTCACTGTCGTAGTCGTCTTCGATGATGAAGCGGTCATTGCTGCTCGCATGGTTCAGCAGCTGGATGCGCTTCTGGAGGGACATGACCGCACCGCTCGGGAACTGGTGGGAAGGGGTCACATGTACGACCGGATTGGCAAGGTCGGCAACCTGATCGACATCTATGCCGTCCTCAAGCACCTGGGCCGCATCCGTGCCACTGTCGAGCCGCTCAAGCACTTTGCGGATGACGGGGTACCCGGGGTCCTCGATCGTCATCTCCGGATACTGGAGCAGGTACATCAGCTGTTCCAGCAGGAATTCCGTCGAAGGGCCGATGAAAATCTGGTCTGTGGAACATGTGACCCCCCGGTTGATGTTCAGGTAGTGCCTGATCTGCTCCTTCAGCACCGTTTCTCCACTCTCCTCCCCTTTATTCAGCAGTTCGTCATCTGAATAGACTTCCCTTGCGATCTGCTTCAGGACGTCGCTCTGGACGAGTGTCGTATCGATGGTGCCAAGGGGGAGGGTGTAGCTTTTCTTTTCGGGTCGTCTGATTTCCGGTGTGGTGGCCGATGCCACCTGCTTCAGCTGTTCAATCGCGGATACATAGAATCCGCTCTTCTCCCTGCTGTAGATCAGGTCTTCATCCAGCAGCAGGTTATAGGCATGTTCGATCGTCGTCTGGCTGATCGAAAGGTCCGCCTTCAGCTGCCTTTTGCTCGGAAGCTTCTCATCGTTTGCGAGTTCTCCCTTCAGTATCTGCTCCTTCAGTGCACTGTATAGTTGTTCGAAGAGTGGTGTCTCCGACTGCCTATCCAAATTGATCAGCATAATCTGACCCCCTAAAATTATTCTGAACTGATACTTCTAAGTATTCAGATTTAATTTTATACTATTCCAATATAATATCAATAGAAGGAGTCGTTATAGATGCAGCAGACAGGTACTGAAAAAGTTAAAAGAGGAATGGCGGAAATGCAGAAGGGCGGCGTCATCATGGATGTCGTCAACGCAGAACAGGCGAAAGTCGCCGAGGCGGCAGGTGCCGTAGCAGTCATGGCACTGGAGCGTGTACCTTCCGATATCCGTGCAGCAGGCGGTGTGGCAAGGGCATGTGACCCAAGGATCGTCGAAGAGGTGATGAACGCCGTCTCCATCCCGGTCATGGCGAAATGCAGGATCGGCCACATCACGGAAGCCCGTGTACTGGAAGCGATGGGCGTCGACTACATCGATGAATCCGAAGTGCTGACACCGGCAGATGAAGTCTTCCACCTGAAGAAGGATGACTATAAAGTGCCGTTTGTATGCGGCTGCCGAAACATCGGTGAAGCGGCAAGGCGTATCGGAGAAGGTGCAGCCATGCTCAGAACGAAAGGGGAGCCGGGTACAGGCAACATCGTGGAGGCGGTGAGGCATATCCGCATGGTCAACCAGCAGGTCCGCCAGATCACTGTAATGAGCGATGACGAGCTTATGACCGAGGCGAAGAACCATGGTGCACCATATGATATCCTGAAGGAAATCAAGGAACTCGGTAAAATGCCGGTCGTCAACTTTGCAGCAGGCGGTGTCGCAACACCACAGGATGCGGCACTGATGATGGAACTTGGTGCAGACGGCGTGTTCGTCGGTTCCGGTGTATTCAAATCGGATAACCCTGAGAAGTTCGCCAAAGCGATTGTGGAAGCAACGACCCACTATCAGGACTACGAACTGATCGGAAAGCTTGCGAAGGAACTCGGTACAGCGATGAAAGGCCTCGACATCAACCAGCTCTCCCTCGAAGACAGGATGCAGGAGCGCGGCTGGTAATGAGGATCGGTGTACTTGCCCTGCAGGGGGCTGTGAGGGAACACCTTCAGATGGTCGAGGCATGCGGTCAGGAAGCGGTCGCCATCAAGCGTGTCGAAGAACTCACGGACATTGACGGTCTCATCCTTCCCGGAGGGGAGTCTACGGCCATACGGCGCCTCATGGATCGATATGGCTTCACAGAAGCACTGAGGGAAAGTGAATTGCCGATGTTCGGCACCTGTGCCGGGGTCATCCTGCTCGCTGAAAGGATCATCGGTCAGGAAGGCGGACATCTAGGCAAACTCGACATCACCGTCGAACGCAATTCATTCGGCAGGCAGGTGGACAGTTTCGAGGTGGCACTCGATATTCTCGGTCTCGAGGAAAAGGCGCATGCGGTCTTCATCCGGGCACCCCACATCGATGCTGTCGGTGAAGGCGTGCAGGTGCTGTCCAAGGTGGGGGAGAAGATCGTCGCAGTGCGTTCCGACCGCCATCTCGGCATTTCATTCCATCCAGAGCTGACCGATTCTCTCGTCTTCCATAAGTACTTCATCGATATGGTCGGGGAGAACATGGCTAAAGTAGTAATGGCATAAAATTAAGTGCAGGGCTCATTTTGAGCTCTGCACTTTTTTTGACTTGAAATTCATCAAATCTATTTGTCCATCATATTGACAATATTTATAAAAGTCATATAATTGGTGAGGTGTTTTCATATCATCTTATCAACAGATGGCTCCCGTATGGGGAAGGAGCCTGTCATATTATCCATATGGAACGGATTTTCAAACTGATGGGGATCAGGGGAATTATCGAGAGGAGTGCCGCGGCATGACTGCCGTCCTTAAAATGGTGCTTTTTTTATTCTAGGAGTGTTCTGATGAATCGTTTAACATTAATTTCCGGCCTGATGCTTTTTTCATTGTTCTTTGGGGCGGGCAACCTGATATTCCCTCCGATGCTCGGGCATAAGGCAGGTGTCGAAATGTGGCCGGCGATGGCCGGTTTCATCGTCACGGGTGTGCTGCTGCCTTTTCTCGCGGTGGTTGTGGTAGCCTATTTCGATGAAGGTGTGGAGCGCATGGGCAGGCCTGTCCATCCTATATTCGGCATGGTGTTTGCTGTTCTGGTCTATCTGTCGATCGGTGCATTGTACGGCATACCGAGAGCGGCGAATGTGGCGTATGAGGTGGGGACTGCGAATCTCCTGCCAGTTCATGATGCATCTACACTTATCGGCTTTTCTGTCGTTTTCTTCCTCATCGTCTTCATGGTCGCATTGAACCCGGCGAAGATCGTCGACAGCATCGGGAAGTATTTGACGCCCATTCTGCTTGCAGCAATCGCACTGCTTTCAATATTTGCAGTCTTCCGCCCGGAAACGGGCCTGCAGCCGGCCCGGGAGGAGTATGGCATTACTCCGATGGTATCCGGCATACTGGAAGGCTATTTCACGATGGATCTCATCGGGGCCCTGGCATTTTCGATGGTGATCATCAGCGGGCTCAAGTATTCGGGGGTCACCGACAGGAAGGGCATCGTTTCCCACGTCCTGAAGGCCGGATTGATCTCCTCCGTGCTGCTCACGGTGATCTACGTGGCGTTGGCCTACATCGGCGGGACGACAGCACGCGGTGGCTATGAGAATGGGACTGACATCCTTACATACAGCTCGATGCGCCTTTTCGGCAGTTCCGGTGACCTGATCTTCTCTGCCATCGTCGTCGTGGCCTGCCTGACGACATGCATCGGTCTGGTCAATGCGTGTGCCGCGTTCGGGTTCAGGCATTACAGCAGGATTCCATACAAGGTATATGTCTTCATCTTCACTGGTGGCGGATTCCTGTTTACGACGCTTGGCCTGAACACGATCCTTTCCCTGGCGGCGCCTCTGCTTACGTTTCTTTACCCGGTAGCGATCGTATTGGTCGTGGTGTCGTTCATGAACATGTTCATCCATTTCGAAATGAAGTATGCCTATATTCTTCCTGTCGTGATCACGATTCCGATTTCCATAATGGATATCATCCATACTAGCGGCCTGTTGAAAATGGAGGCCATTTCGACCATGTACATGGCACTGCCGCTGTCTGAAGTGTCGCTCGGGTGGCTGCTGCCCTTTGCAGTAATGACGGTGGCCGGGCTCGCTGCCGACTGGAGAAGGGGAAGCCGTATCGAGTCGGTGGAGCACCAGACGGTCTATTGAGCAAGTAAAAGGAAGGGGGAGCATAATGCTCCCCCTTCCTTTTTTGATTCTATTCCTCTTCGAGTACCGCATCCAGATACTCTCTGTTCACGAGTCCTTCGACATCATCGGATGGAATATAACCCGCTTCCATGCTGATGGTCGCCATCTCCTGGATTACATCTTCGTTGATTTCATATGCCGGATTCAGACGGTTGCTGGCTTCGAGCGTTTCATCAAAGTCGAGGGTGTTGCCTGTAATCTCTTCTATATGGTCGACGAAGATCTGTACCGCTTCTTCATTGTTGTTTTCAATGAAGTCGATGGCTTCAAGGTGTGCCCTCAAATACTCCTGTGTAAGTTCAGGGTTGGCGTCTGTAAATGTATTATTCGCAGTGACGACCGTCGTCGTCAGGTCGGTGCCCCACGCAAACTCTTCTTCATCAAGCAGGATGGATGCATTGGCCTGGTTCTCCAGGAATACGCCCCAAGGCTCCTGGGTGGCTGCTGCATCGACATCATCCTGCAGGAAGAGGGTGGAAGTATCGGCAGGTGCCTGTGGTACGAGGCTCACTGTGCCGCCTGCGTCTTCAATGTTCAGACCGACTTCCTGAAGCTCCTTGCGGAGCATGATGTCCTGAGTGGAGCCGATGGTCGGCACGGCAACACGTTTACCGTCGAGGTCTTCAACACTTTCGATTCCGGAGTCTTCTGCTGTCGCGAGTACGGCGCCTCCATTGACGGCGCCTGCAATGATTTCATGTCCTGCGTTGCGCTGGTATGTCGTCGTGGCAGGTGTCGGCCCGACTGTCCCGATGTCGAATTCGTCGGTGGACAGTGCTTCCATGAAGGCACTGCCATTCGGGAATGTCATCGTATCGATGGTGACCTCCTCTCCGAATGCTTCTTCAAAGTAGCCGTTCTCCAACGCAACGATGGTTGCGATATGCGTAAAGTTCGGGAAGTATGCGATGCGGACTTCATCTGCCGTTTCTTCGGCACTGCTGTTTTCTTCGCCGCCGCATCCTGCGAGGATGAGGAGCAGCAGGGCAGTGAGTACAGGTAGAAATTTTTTCATATTGGAATTCCCCTCCATGCTGATTTTTAGGTTCCGAGTCCCCAGCGTCTTGAGACGGAACGTTCCATCCTCAAGAAGACCTGGTTGTCGATGATGGTGCCGATGATGCCGATGACGATCATGATGGACAGCACAAGGTCCATTGCCTGGATCGATCGTCCAAGATCGAGAAGGTGACCGAGTCCGCCGGCTGCACCGAGCAGTTCACCGGCCATGATGGCCCGCCATGCGAATGCCCATGCAACACGCAGTCCCGATATGATGTGCGGGACGGAGGCGGGTATGATGACGGTCCGCACCAGATGGGTGCCTGAGGCCCCGAGTGTACGGGCGGCATCGATATAGATGCTCGGGACGTTCTTGAATCCGGCACTTGAGTTGACGGTCATCGTCCACGTCGCTCCAATGGCGACGATGAACAGGATGGCCACATTCCCTAGGCCGAACCATACGATGGCGAGCGGGAACCATACGATGCTCGGGATGGACTGGAGTGCCGTTACGAAGAATCCGAGTGTATCATCGACCCATTTGTAGCGGGCGATGAGGAATCCGAATGTAAGTCCGAGTATGACGGCAATGAAGAATCCGATCAGGAGCCTTCCAAGGGTGATGCCGGTGGCTTCGAGGATCTGGCCGGAAAGTATGCCGGTTACGAGGGTCTTGATTACAGTCACCCCTCCCGGATCATTTGGGATGATCAGGGGAGGAAACATGAATGTCGGGAAGAACTGCAGTTTAGATATGACTTCCCATATCGCTATTATCACGATCACGAACGTTATCCGTCTTAAAACGGTAGTCATCGCCGAATTCCTCCTTCAATACCTTATTCATCTCTTCTTCCAGTTCCGCCATGACACCCTTTTCCAGATCGACGATGACACTGTCTGAAGGATTGCGTGGGCGTGAAGCCTGGACGGTGAATGATTTCTTGATGGTGCCCGGCCGTGTACTCATCAGAAGGACGCGGTCGGATAATGTCAGGGCTTCTCTGATATTGTGGGTGATGAAAAGTATCGTTTTTCCCGTCTTCTGCCAAATGTCCTGGAGTTCCTGATGCAGGACGAGGCGTGTCTGTTCATCCAGTGCTGCAAATGGTTCATCCATCAGCAGGACGTCCGGATCCATGACGAGCGCACGTGCAATCGCCACTCGCTGCTTCATGCCCCCGGACAGTTCATGCGGATAGGCACTGGTGAAGTTGCCGAGGTGGACCATGCGCAGACCTTCCATGGCCTTCTCCTCAGCCTCCCCTTTGCTCATCTTCTTGATCTTCAATCCATATGTAACGTTCTCAAGCACTGTCATCCATGGGAAGAGCCCGCCTTCCTGGAAGACTACGACCCGATCGGTACCCGGGCCGGTTATCGGTGTATCATTGACCTTCAGTTCCCCTGAAGAAGGATGGCTCAACCCGGCTATCAACTTCAGTATCGTCGATTTGCCGCATCCTGAGGGTCCGAGTAGGGAGACGAATTCCCCCGCTTCAATACTGAAATCGATGTCCTGAAGCACAGGGAGAATTTCATTCTTTCCTTTGGTGAAGGACTTGTTCACGTTCTTCAAATCGACTTTCATTGCATATCAACCCTCCGTATAATTCTGACTTTCATTATATGAATTATATATGAAGAACTTTTCAATTACAAGCACTTAAGTAGGAATTAAATCGTCGATTTCTGAAAATATAAAAATCCCCTTGAATACTTCAAGGGGACTGCAACTACCATTCTTCTATTTCTCCACGAACTTTGTAGGAGAGATTCTCTCCGTGGCGTGCTTCGAGCCGGGCTTCGACATCTCCAAGGGAGACGCCCTGATGCTTGAGCAGCACGAGGGTATGGTAGAGGAGGTCGCTCGTTTCATCAATGAGCTCCTCCCGATCACCATTTTTTGATGCGATGACGACTTCAGTCATCTCCTCGCCGCATTTCTTCAGAATCTTGTCGATGCCTTCATCGGTGAGGTACTTCGTGTAGGATCCTTCTTCCGGGTTTTCCACCTTGCGGTCGACGATCTTTTCGAGCGTCTGCAGATTGAAATGATCGTCGCCGAAGCAGCTTTGTGTGCCAAGGTGGCATGTAGGGCCCTTCGGTTCCACCTGGATGAGGAGTGCATCCGAATCACAGTCGAGCGCCATGCTTTTGACGACTTGGATATTGCCGCTCGTCTCGCCCTTTTTCCACAGGCGTTCCTTTGAACGGGAGTAGAACCATACGACTTTCTCTTCTGTAGTCTTCTGATAAGCCTCTTCATTCATGAAGCCGTTCATCAGGACCTGCCCAGTCCGCTCGTCCTGGAGAATGACGGACAGAAGTCCGCCGCCTTTTTCGAAATCCGGTTTCATGTCGTCCTCACCTCTATTTCTGCATTCTGCAACGTTTCTTTCAGGTCTTTGATCTCCACTTCCCTGTTATGGAAAATGGAGGCGGCCAGGCCGGCAGAGACGTCCGTCTGACGGAACAGTTCGGTGAAATGCTCTGGGCTGCCTGCGCCGCCGCTTGCGATGATGGGGATATTCACCATTTCGTTGGCCTGCTTCAGGAATCGAATGTCGAATCCCTGTTTGACCCCGTCATGGTCCATGCTCGTGATGAGCAGTTCCCCGGCGCCCAGTGCCTCGCACTGCACAATCCAGTCGAAGGCGCGTACATCAGTCTTCTTGGAGCCGCCGTGCGTATGGATGAAGTAGTCATCTTCCGCTGCATCGTATTTCACATCGACCGCGACACAGATGCACTGGCTGCCGAAGACTTCGCTCGCTTCCCTGATCAGTTCCGGATTCCTGATGGCTGCAGAGTTGATGCTGACCTTATCCGCACCGGCATTGAGCAGCTGGCGGATGTCTTCTACGGAGGAGATGCCGCCGCCGATGGTCAATGGTATGAACAGGGTCTTGGCGGTCTCGCGTATGACGTCGATCATCAGGTCATGGCCATCCTGCGTCTTTGAAATGTCCAGGAAGACGAGTTCGTCGGCGCCTTCCTGATTGTAGCGTGCAGCGAGCTCGACCGGATCTCCGACATCACGGAGACCGACGAAATTGACGCCTTTGACCACGCGGCCCTCCTTGACATCAAGACATGGAATGATGCGTTTTTTGATCATCTTATATCCCTCCAGAATTCATCACTGTGGCTCGCCTTGCCGACGATGGCCTGCGTGATGCCCATCGTTTCGAGTCTGTCCAGGTCATCTTTGCTCCTGACACCGCCGCTTGCGATGACCGCATGGCGGGTCAGTCCATTGATGCGCTGGGTGTTTTCGAAGTTCGGCCCCTGGTTCATGCCGTCCTTGTTGATGTCGGTATAGATGATGCCGGCGATATCGAGGGGTTCGATCTTCTTCAGATAGTCATCGATCGTGATGCCGCTGTTCTCCGTCCAGCCGTTGACGTAGATGTCGTTTTCCCTCGCATCCACACCGACGAAGATGCGGCCGGGGAATCGGCTGACGACGGTTTCAAGCCAGTCGAGATCCATGATCGCCCGTGTGCCCAGGATGAAGTAGTCGATGCCGATGGCGTCATACTGTTCAATCGTTTCGGTTTCCCTGAGCCCGCCGCCGATCTGGAGGGGCAGGTCGGTCTTTTCCTTCAGTTTCTGGATGGCCGTCGTCTCCTGGGCACCCTGTTTGAGTGCGCCCATCAAGTCGACGATATGGATGCGTGCGACCTGTTCGAAGCTGCTGTAGAAGGCGATGGCTTCTTCAGGTGTGCGCTTCATGGCCGTCTTCTTGCCATAGTCCCCCTGTGTCAGACGGACGTTCTGGCCTTCTATGATGTCTATTGCTGGAATGATGTTCATCTATATGCCTCCTTCTATGGCCTGCTTCAGCATTTCCACTCCGATGTCACCGGATTTTTCCGGATGGAACTGGATGCCGATGATATTGCCTTTTCCTACGACGGCGGGCACCGTCACGCCGTATTCTGCCGTAGCGATCGTACTGTCCGTTTCGGTCGCCATGAAACTGTGTACGAAATACACATCCTTACCGTCAAGTGCCGGGGAGGTGCTCTCAAGCGTGTTCCAGCCGAGGTGCGGCACGGGGTGGGGCGTCTCCATCCTGGCGATTCTGCCTGCAAGCAGTCCAAGCCCTTGTGCATTGCCTTCCTCGCTCTCTTCGAACAGCAGCTGCATGCCGAGGCAGATTCCGATGAACCGCTTCGTCTCCGCCAGCTTCAGCAGATCCTCCCTGATGCCGAGGCGGGTGATGGTCTCCATTGCATTGCCGAAGTGTCCGACGCCCGGCAGCAGGATGGCTTCACATTCCGCCAGGTCTTCGTACTTGCTTGAAAGTATATACTCATATCCAAGCTTCTCGAGCGCATTCTTTATGTTCTGTATATTGCCGAGCGAATAGTCGATGATGCCGATCATTCTATGACGCCCTTCGAAGATGGGATGCCGGCGTCACTCGGAGCGAGGGCCGCCTTCAGGCTGCGGGCGAACGCCTTGAAGACCGCCTCGATTTCATGATGAGTGTTGCCGCCCTTCAGCAGGTCGATATGGAGCGTCATGCGGCTGTTCATGCTGACCGCATTGAAGAACTCCATGACGAGTTCAGTGTCGAACGTGCCGACCGTCTCCTTCGAGAATGCCGCCTGGAAGTTCAGGTGAGGCCGGCCGGAGAGGTCGAGCACTACACGCGCAAGGGATTCGTCCATCGGGATGTATGTCGTGCCGTAGCGCTGGTAGGATTCTTTTTGCACGTAGAGTTCACGCAGCATCTGGCCCAGTATGATACCGACATCCTCTACAGTATGGTGGGCATCGACCTCAAGGTCGCCATCCGCTTCCACATTCAGATACAGCTCGGAGTGGAAGCTGAACAGTGTGAGCATATGGTCGAAGAAGCCCACTCCCGTCGAAATGGAGGATTCCCTGAATGATTTTTCGTCATCGAGTGATATGGAGATCTTCGTCTCCTTTGTTGCTCTTTCCTTCTTGATCATATTGATTGCTCCATTCTTTGATTAATTGGTTGATCTGGTCGTAGTCCTCCGGCCGGATCACCGAGTATCTGACGACATCCCCGAGCGGTGCGGCATCATACATCCTTGGCTGGTAGCCGTTCTGGAGAAGGTATGTACCGAGGGAACGTGCACGCCTGCCGTATGTGAAGATGAAGTTCGTATGTGATTCGATGATGTTTATTTTACCAGATACCTGGCTGAATGCTTCGGCAAGACGCGCTTTCGAGTCAAGCTGGTAGCGCACGAATGCATCGAGGGCCGCCCCATCCCCGAATATCCTGCTCGCCAGATTCAACGACAATGAATTGACGGGGTAGGGGTGGTTGAGCCGGGTGATCTTCCGGAATGTCTCGCCTTCTGCGATGGCGATGCCGACCCTGAGTCCGGCGATGCCGAACATCTTGCTCAGCGTCCGGATGATGAGCACGTGGCTTCCTTCCGGCCGCTTGTAGGCGTGTGCGAATTCAAAGTATGCCTCATCAAGGACGAGGTAGCCGCCGACGCCCTTCATGGCATCGGCGAGCGCTTTCAGTTCGCTGTCGGCGAACATCTGGCCTGTCGGGTTATGGGGCACCGATATGAGGAAGAGGGACGGTTTCTTCTCTTCGACAGACCGGATGACCTGATTAAAGTCGAACTGGAAATCTTCGTTGCAGGGGACGGTATATACAGGTACATCCACCTGTTGGGCATATTCATGGTACATCACGAAATCCGGGGCGAGTGTCATGACGCCGTTCTGTCCGAGCGTCATGATGGCCTTCTGGATCCACTCATCCGAGCCGTTGGCGACTTCGACTGTACTGCTGTCTATGCCGTAGTAGTCGGCATAGAGCTGTTTGAAGCGTGTGATTTCATTGCTCGGGTACTCATGGATGTGCGTTTCTTTGACGACTTCTGCGATCGCCGCATCACTGAGCGGGGAGATCGGGCTTGTATTGCGGTCCATGTGGATCATTTCATCACTCCGTTCGGATCCGTAGGGATTGGTAGTGGGCGTCCAGCTGTTCGCGTTTCGCGACGGTCTTCGCCGGTCCGGCGATTTCGGTATAGGTCTCCTGCCCGAGGGAGATGACCGCATGGCTCGTCATGAAGTCGTTCACGTTGAGCCCATGGCTGAATCTGCCCGTCCGGTCGGTCGGCAGTACATGGGAAGGGCCTGCAGCGTAGTCCCCGATGGCTTCCGGGGAGTAGTAGCCGTTGAATACGGCACCGGCATACCTGATGTTGCGGATGATCATGTCGGCATCGCGGTGCTGGATGGATACGTGCTCTGGAGCGATATGATTCACCATATCGAGCAGTGCCTCCCGGGAATCCACGACTGCATAATGGTTGTCCCTGATGGATGCACGGATGATTTCGCTGCGCGGCTGTGCATCGATCAGCTCCTCGAGGCGGTCTTCGATTTCCGATATGACTGCTTCGTCCTCACTGAGCAGGAATGTCCGTGCATTCCGGTCATGCTCGGCCTGGGCGAACAGGTCATAGACGATCGCATCGACATGGACGTCCTGGTCCACATAGATGAGTATTTCACTCGGTCCTGCAATCATGTCGATGCCGACTTCGCCGAAGAGGAGGCGCTTGGCCAAGGCGACATAGTAGTTGCCGGGGCCGACGATCTTGTCGACCTTCGGAATGGACTCCGTGCCGTAGGCGAGCGCGGCGATGGCCTGGGCGCCGCCGACGGTGTAGACATCCTCCACGCCGCATATGTAGAGGGCGGCGAATGTGATGTTGTTCTCATCGAAGGTGGGGGTGGTGACGTGGATTTCCCTGACGCCTGCAGCGAGCGCAGGCACGACGGTCATCAGTACGCTTGACGGATAGAGCGCCGTACCGCCCGGCACATAGACGCCGATCTTCTCGATCGGGTGGTAGACGTACTGGAATTCTCCATCATCCCTGTCTTCATACTTGATGCTCTCCTGGTAGCGTTCGATGCGCGTGCGGATCGTCTCAAGCGCCGTCTTCTCCTCATCGGATATGGCATCATAGCTCGCCTTGAGTGCCGATGCAGGCACTTTGAAGGATTCCGGCTTCCTGCCATCGAACTTCTCCGTGTAGTCCAGGAGGGCGGCATCCCCTTCCGTGCGGACGCGTTCGATGATGTCCATCACATCCTTATAGCCGTCGAACCCCGTGCCGGCACGCTTCTGGTCGAATATCTCCCTGAATTCCTGGGCATTCATTCGATCACCCCGATTTCCTTGATGAAGTCATATATTTCGTCCTCTTTCGTATAGAAGGTCCGTTTGTTCGCAATGAGCCGTGCATGAATGTCCATAATCTTCTCGTGCTCGACGAGTCCATTGTCCCTGAGCGTGCCGCCCGTCTGGACGATATCGACGATGCCGTCCGAGAGTCCGAGCAGCGGTGCAAGCTCCACCGAGCCATTCAGGTGGATCAATGAGACATCCTGCCGCTTATTCTTGAAATACTCATGGGCAATGTTGGTGTACTTCGTCGCGATGACCCTGAATTCCTCCTGGTCGGGCAGGGCAGCCACGGAGAAGTGGCAGTCGCCGAACGGCAGCTGGGAGACATTCAGTATGTTGAATGTGTCTTCGGTGATGATGTCGGAGCCGACGATGCCGAGGTCCGCCACGCCGCTTTCGACATAGGTCGGGACATCCGGCCCTTTGGCGAAGATGAATTTTACATTGTCGACGATGGTGTAGAGCGAGCGTGTCTCGCCATCCAGGGCACGGATATAGTTGTTCAGGTCATTTTCGTTCATATATTTGAGAAAGTCCTTGAAAAGCCGGCCTTTCGTAAGTGCGACTGTAATCATAGCAATCCTCCGTTAGATAGGTTTACCGCAATGCCGAAAGCGCTACTGTTGTATTCCCCGCCGCTCAGGAGCGGATAGTCGTGATCCAGGAAGGCCTGGAAATAGAAACCATTGTAGTACGACTGGGGAGATCGGAATGACAGGTCGAGAATGAATTTCATGCCGTAGCCTTCAAGCGCCTGCTTCAGCCTGTCGATGAAGCGCATGATGTCACTGTCGCCGAACTCGGCATTCACAAGATCCATCTGATCGCTCACCTTCGCCGAAAGCAGGATATAGAGCGGGTGGGTCTGGCCGAGCTGTTTTTTGAGTTCGGACAGGTTCTTTTCATGGACCAGGTTGCGTATGCCGGAATCAAGGTCATACTTGTCGATGTAGAGGTCGAGCAGCGTATCATCGTTGACCACGATCGAATGGAACTTCTCGCCATATCCTTCTGTGACGAACGACAAGTGCATGTCGATGCTCGCCAGTATCTCCTCATCAGTGGGGCGGTAGAGTTCAACGCCTGCCTGGTGGAATGTCTTGTAGTTCCTCACCACGGGGCCGAAGTACCCGAAGAAGCGCTGGCTGAGGTGATAGTCCTCACTGTAGTTGAGCAGGGAGCGCGTCCAGTCGCTGCGGATAGAGAAGAGCTGTTCGTTGCGCTCGAAGATGATGGTCGAGGAATGGTGGCGCTTGTCGTCGATATTGAAGGGCTCCACCATATTCATGTCGACCAGCTGATAGTTTTCATCGGCAAGCAGTTGTGTATAATCCTGTGCAAATTTCAGGCGTCGGATGATCAAATCATTTTTCATACCATATCTCCTTTAATGCTTTAGCGTAATAAAGAATAATCAATAAATCTGATATTAACAAATTAAATTGGTGATGACAAGAGATTTCCGACAATTTTGTTTAACACTTTAAAACGCTAAAGTGATTTGATATGATAATCGTATTAATGGGGGGAAACATATGCAGATAGACAAACTGAGAGGCAAGGAGCTTGATGACCTCTTCGAAGGTATATTGAAGCTTGAAACGGTTGAGGAATGCCATCACTTTTTCGATGACCTCTGCACCACAAATGAATTGGTTTCACTGAAGCAGCGTTTCCAGGTGGCGAAGATGATAAAGGAGGGGCAGACGTACTCGAAGGTCCAGAATGAAACAGGTGCCTCGAGCGCTACGGTGTCCCGGGTCAAGCGCTGCCTGGACTACGGCAGCGACGGGTATCATATGATCATCGACAGGATGGACTGAATGACCTTAACTTGGTTAAGGTCATTTTATTTTAATTAGGCATAATTATTAATTTTACATATACCACTACTGCTGCAAGCCATATCATATCTAATAGGAATGATAGTTTCCTCGAAGTAACCTTGTGACAATCAGTACTATTCATATCTGCAAAAAATATGACAATTTCCTTTAAGGTGTTGGATTTCATAATATGAATTTGTAATCTTTTAGATGTATTATCCGTACTGCCTAAACAGAGAAAAATCTATGGGATAATTTAGTTTTATTGTTGGCTCTCGTATTAAGGGAGGAGAAAGTGTGCATGAAAAAGAATCTGCTTTCCAAAGGAGTAATCCATGCTTAAAGTGAATGGCTTTCATTATGCTTATGATAGTAGCTATCCTGTTTTCATCTGATATTGCTTCTTATATTCTATTTTTTGTTGTTTATTTCAGTATCCAAGGGTTAGTAAATCTAAAGAAGGAGTTAGATATGAAAATCGTAGTACGGATTATTAATAGTGCAGCTGCTTCGATTGTGACGACTTTGATTATTTTAACAGTCAGTTTCTTGATATTGCTGTTTTCAAGTGCAGAACTTGGGTATCGGACAGCATATTTTGGCGCTGTATTCTTCAATAGCGCACCCACGTCCTCAGATACTATAGGTATGACTTTTGGAATCAATAATGTAATACCCATTATCGTTACAGTTGCCATTTTCACAGTAGTTTATTATTTCGTTCTTCAATTGATTGCCAAAAATAGATGAATTGAATAGCAAAGAATATACCCCCGATTTTGAATAGCCGTTCAAAATCGGGGGTTTAGTTATCCTATACTACTCAAATGATTAAACATTATGATACTAAACGTCAATTATTTGAAGCGTATTCTTTATTTCCACAGCAAGGTCATCCGTGCGCCACTCGCGCGAGTAGCCGAGGCAGGGACATATAAATTGGATGCCATTTTCTTCAAACTGGTGGCGGAAGTGGACATGCCCCATGATACTGTAGTGGATCGGGAACTCCTTGTAGAAGGTGTCGAAATCGGATGTGCCGATGAAGGCATTGTAGAAATCGAACAGCCGATGCGGTGTCGGCACGGCGAAACTGCGGTGCGTCACCACGTGGGTCATCATGATGATGTTGCGGTCCCCGACCTCTTCAAGATCCTGCCGAACAGCATCAGCAAAGGTCTTCGACAATGCAGGGTCGTCCATCGGCCAGCTTGTCCGTACCTTATCCTGCCATGTGCCGCCATAGAATTTACCGGTCGCAATCTTCTCCCTGCTGAAGCGGGCATCGGCATAGGAATAGTCATACCAGCCGCTGTGTCCGACGATGGCCCAGTCGTCATCCAGTATGAGCGGGGTGGCGATCATGCTCTCAGGGTGCTCCCTGTAGAATCTGTATATATCGGCACTTGAGGTGTCCTCCGATTCCGGCTGCCAGTAGTCATGGTTGCCGGGAACGAAGCGGATATCGATTCCTGTCCGGACCATGAGCGAATGGATGAAGTTGGTGGTGATGCGATAGTCGCTGGAGATGTCCCCGGCGATGAGGAGCAGTTCAATTTTTCTTCTGTGGACTTCGTCTGCAAGCAGATGTTCAAAATCACTGATCGAGTAGCGTGCATGCCGGCGGTCGACATGCAGGTCGGAAATGATGCCTATTCTCATATTGATCTCTCCGTATGGTCGATTTATCAAGAAGTATCATGTAAACCCCGGGATGAAGTCAATCAAACCGTTCCCGGCCATAAAAGAAAGACAGGCTGGGAGGCCTGTCTTTCTACATATACAGTATCAATTTTAAGCGAAGAATCCGACGACTGCTGCAGTGAGCACACTGACCAGGGAAGCACCGTATACGAGCTTCAGGCCGAAGTGGGCCACTTTGTTGCCGCTGTCGTCATGCAGGCCTTTGACGGAACCTGCAATGATGCCGATGCTTGAGAAGTTGGCGAATGATACCAGGAATACCGAAATCATCGCCTGGGATTTGCGGCTGAACTCGTCCGCCATTCCCGTATAGTCGAGCATGGCGACGAATTCATTCGTAATCAGCTTCGTCGCCATCAGGCTGCCCGCCTGCTGGGCTTCAGACCAAGGGATTCCGATGAGGAATGCGATCGGCATGAAGATGTAGCCGAGGACGTCCTGGAATGTGATCTCCATTCCCGGGATGAGCAGGAACGCTTCGTTCAGGATGGCGATGAGTGCGATATAACCGATCAGCATCGCTGCAACGGTCATGGCGACTTTTGCACCATCCATGATGTAGTCCCCGAGTATCTGGAAGAATGATTTGCCTGCATCCGGGTTGTCATCGACATCGGCCGCATCTTCCGCATCCGTCACTTCATACGGGTTGAGGATGTGGACGATGACATATGTACCGAACAGGTTGAGTACGATCGCCGTAACGACATACTGTGGTTCGAGCATTGTCATATAGGCACCGACGATGGACAGGGATACGGAACTCATCGCCTGTGCAGATAGTGTATAGAGGCGGTGCCTCGGAAGGTGTGGCAGCTGGTTCTTCAGTGAAATGAAGACCTCTGACTGACCGAGGATCATGGATGCCGCACCGTTGTAGGACTCAAGGTAGCCCATGCCTGTGACCTTCGTCAGCAGGAAGCCGAGTCCGCGGATGATCAGCGGCAGCAGTTTGGTGAACTGCAGAATACCGATCAGTGCCGAAATGACGATGATCGGCAGCAGTACATTGAAGAAGAAGACATCTGCCGGAGAACCGTCTCCGAGTGTCGTCAGGTCGCCCATGACGAATCCGACACCTTCAGCGGCAAAGCCGAGCAGCGTGTTGAATCCGGCTGCCAGGAATTCGATGACGGCCTGGCCGGCGCCTGTGGAAAGAAGTATGAAAGCAAAAAGCAGTTGTATACCGAGCAGGATCAGAATGTTCTTCCATTTTTTGAAGGCAAGCTTGCGGTTGCTGCTCACAAGCCATGCGAGGAAGAAAGTGAATGCGATCCCGATGATACCCATAAGAATATTCAAGAATTTCACCTCATAAAAGATTAAGTTGTATTCATTATATAGCATGGCGTTATTGTCTGTATATGTAATCATGTGACAAAATCATCCCGATTCATTATAATGCAAACGTTTACAAAAATAAAGGGTGGATATAAAAAAACATTACATTTGCCATATTTGATTATAGGATATATAATTTAGTCAAAGAAGGTCAAAAGGGGTGATGTAATGCGCAACATGTCGGATATAATCGAACAATACCTCAAACAGCTGATTGAAGAATCCGGCGGTGAAGTCGTGGAAATAAAACGCGCGCATATCGCAGAGAAATTCGACTGTGTCCCCTCGCAGCTGAACTACGTGATAAAGACCCGTTTCACCAATGAACATGGCTACACCGTGGAGAGCAAGAGGGGCGGCGGCGGATACATCCGGATCACCAAGGTGGAGACCCACTCCAAATCCGAGTATCTGGCACGCCTGAAGCAGCTGATCGGCGACGGCATCTCTCAGCAGAATGCCAAGCACATCGTACAGTCGCTGATGGAGAACGAAGTAATTACAATGAAGGAAGCGAAAATCATAGATGCAGTACTGGAGAGGGAATCTCTGATGCTCGATCTGCCATACCGTGACCGCCTCCGTGCGAATATACTGATGAGGGTGATAGATGTCATTCTCTACACAGAGGAGTGATGAGATGAAATGTGAATCATGCAACGAAAGAGAGGCAACGATCCATATCTCAAAGGGCAATGGCTTCGAAAAGACCGAAAAGTTCCTGTGCGAGCAGTGTGCCAATGCCTCATTCGAGAATGACTTCAGTTATCCGGACGACAGCTTCAACATACAGAAGCTGCTCAAATCACTGTCCGAGCACCCATCCCTGCAGCAGACAAAACGGCGTCCGAAGCAGTGTGCGACATGCGGGTCCACCATCAACACCATCGTACAGATGGGGAAATTCGGATGCCCCGACTGCTATACCACTTTCGGCAGTCAGGCAGCCGACATCATCAGCCGGGTGCAGGCCCACCAGTCGGAGCATGTCGGGAAGGTGCCTGTGAAGGCGCGTGCCCAACTGAAGACGAAGAAGCAGCTCGAACAGCTGAAGGGTGAACTCGCAAAGCTCGTCGAAGCGCAGGAGTTCGAGGAGGCAGCGGTAGTACGTGATGAAATCAAGGCGCTGGAACAGGCAGGTGATGATGATGGGATATGATCACATCAGCCCGTGGATGCAGGAATCAGAGGAGCTGCCGGTTGAAATGTCCGCGCGGGTGAGGCTCGCCCGTAACGTGAGTCATCTGCCCTTCCCATACATGATGAAGGGAAATGATGCCATTGCGCCGGTGCTTGAGAAACTGGAAAAGACACTCACAGGCTACCGGCGTGTGGAGATGTCCGGCCTCCAGTTCGAGGACAAGGCGCTGCTGGTCGAAAAGCACCTGGTGAGCCCATTGTTTACGAAGCAGGGGCTGCTCAGTTATATTAGTGAAGACGAATCCGTTTCCATCATGGTCAACGAAGAGGATCACCTGCGCATCCAGACGATGGGCGTCGGCCTCCCGATGATGGATCTCTATAGAAAAGCGGATGCGATCGATGATATGCTGGAGTCGGAAGTCGATTATGCATTTGACGAAAAGTATGGTTACCTCACCGCCTGTCCGACGAATGTCGGCACCGGGCTGCGTGCCTCTGTGATGCTCCATCTGCCGGCGCTCACCTTCGGCAGCCGCATCCAGCCGCTGTCTGCAAATTTGAGCCGTTTCGGTTTCACATTAAGAGGTATATATGGAGAAGGATCCGTCCCGCTCGGACATATATACCAGCTGTCGAACCAGCTGACACTCGGGCAGACGGAAGAGGAGATCATCAACAACCTTGACGAACTGAAGGAACGCATTGTCGAAGAAGAGATGGAGATGCGCTCATGGCTTGAAAGTGAACATCTTCTCGAAGTGAAGGATTCGGTCTACCGCTCCTACGGCCTCCTGAAGCATGCCTACAGGATGCCATTGAAAGAAGCGGCAAAGTGTCTGAGCGATCTGAAGCTCGGCACCGACCTCAATCTGATTGAACTGGAAGGTTTCCAATTCCAGAAATGGATTCAACTTATTCAGCCAGCATTCATCAAGATGCGCCTGAATGAAAAAGATATAGAAATCACGTCCTTGGAGCATGCTGTTGAAGAAGAGCGTGCGGCTTTGATGAGACAATTACTAGGAGGGGAATAATATGTTATTTGGCAGACTGACTGAAAGAGCGCAAAAAGTGCTGGCCTATGCACAGGAAGAAGCAATCAACCTCAAGCATTCGAATATCGGAACCGAGCACCTGCTGCTTGGGCTCGTAAAGGAAAACGAAGGCATTGCCGCGAAGGTCCTCGAATCCTTCAACATCACTGAAGAGAAAGTGAAGGAGGAAGTGTTCAACCTGATCAACGAAGGCAGTGAACCTTCCTCTTCCATCCACTACACGCCGAGGGCGAAGAAGGTCATTGAACTTTCAATGGATGAAGCGCGCAAGCTCCACCATAACTTCGTGGGCACGGAGCATCTCCTGCTCGGCCTGATCAGGGAAAGTGAAGGCGTGGCCGCACGCGTGCTCTCCAACCTCGACCTGAACATCACGAAGGCCCGTGCCGCAGTCATCAAGATGCTCGGCAACCCTGAGTCATTCCAGCAGAAGGACGGCATGAAGAAGGACCACAATACACCAACCCTGGATTCACTGGCCCGCGACCTTACGCAGATTGCCCGTGATGAAATGCTCGACCCGGTCATCGGCAGATCCAAGGAGATCACCCGTGTGATCGAGGTGCTGAGCAGAAGGACGAAGAATAACCCGGTACTCATTGGTGAACCTGGTGTCGGCAAGACGGCGATTGCCGAAGGCCTTGCCCAGGCGATCATCAAAAACGAAGTGCCGGAGACACTGAAGGACAAGCGCGTCATGTCACTCGACATGGGGACCGTCGTGGCAGGCACGAAGTACCGTGGTGAATTCGAGGAACGCATGAAGAAGGTGATGGAGGAGATCCATAAGGCCGGCAACGTCGTGCTGTTCATCGATGAGCTGCATACACTGATCGGGGCCGGCGGCGCCGAAGGTGCAATCGATGCCTCCAATATCCTGAAGCCTGCACTTGCACGCGGCGAGCTGCAGTGCATCGGGGCGACGACGCTTGATGAATACCGCAAGCACATCGAAAAGGATGCGGCACTGGAGCGCCGTTTCCAGCCCGTACAGGTGGATGAGCCGAATGTCGAGGATGCGATACTCATTCTGAGGGGTCTCCGCGACCGCTATGAAGCACACCACAGGATTACCATCACGGATGAGGCGCTGGAAGCGGCAGCGGTCATGAGTGACCGCTATGTCCAGGACAGGTTCCTGCCGGACAAGGCGATCGATCTGATTGATGAAGCGTCATCCAAAGTGAGGCTCAGAAGCTATACGTCCCCACCGGATCTGAAGGATCTTGAAGGCAAGCTCGAAGCCATCAAGAAGGAGAAGGACGCAGCCGTACAGAGCCAGGAGTTTGAAGCAGCGGCGAACTACAGGGATCAGCAGACGAAGCTTGAAGATGAGCTTAAGAAGCGTGAAGACAATTGGAAGAAGGAACAGGGACAGGCATCACAGTCTGTAACGAGAAGTGATATAGAACTTGTCATCAGCAGCATTACAGGCATCCCGCTCTCCAAGATTGCAGAGGACGAGTCGGAGAGGCTGATGAACCTGGAGTCCATCCTGCATGACCGCGTCATCGGTCAGGAAGACGCCGTAGCTTCCATTTCGAAAGCGGTCAGAAGGGCACGCGCCGGACTCAAGAATCCGAAGCGTCCAATCGGCAGCTTCATCTTCCTCGGTCCGACGGGTGTCGGTAAGACGGAGCTTGCCAGGGCACTCAGCGAAGCGATGTTCGGCGAAGAGGATGCGATGATCCGCGTCGACATGAGCGAGTACATGGAGAAGCACTCCGTCTCCCGTCTCGTCGGTTCACCACCGGGCTATGTCGGCTATGATGATGGCGGCCAGCTGACGGAAAAAGTGAGGAGGAAACCTTATTCACTCGTGCTTTTCGATGAAATCGAGAAGGCTCACCCGGACGTCTTCAACATGCTGCTGCAAGTATTGGATGACGGACGTCTGACGGACTCCAATGGACGCACCGTCGACTTCAGGAACACGATCATCGTCATGACATCGAACGTCGGTGCCCAGGAGCTCAGGGACAACAAGTTTGCAGGCTTCGGTACGACGGCGCAGTCCCAGGACTACGACACGATCAGAAATACGATGATGAAGGAACTGAAGAACAGCTTCCGTCCGGAATTCATCAACCGTGTGGACGATATCATCGTCTTCCACAGCCTCGAGAAGGAACACCTCAAAGAAATCGTGACGCTCATGATCAATCAGCTGACAGAGCGTTTGAGCGATCAGGATATCCATCTTGAAGTCACCGAGTCGGCCACCGAAAAGATTGCCGAGGAAGGATATGACCCTGAATATGGTGCGCGTCCACTCGCACGCTCCATCCAGCGTCATATCGAAGATACGCTCAGTGAATCCCTGCTTTCCGGCGAGGAACTCGAAGGCAGAGTCGTCACAATCGACTACAAGGATGACGAATTCAATGTAAGCACGAAAGAAAAAGTTGCAGTGGAATAGAAGGAGTGGCACGCCGGGATGGGAAACCATCCCGGTTTTTTCATCATGGGGCCTCGGGCTGCAATGAGGTTCCGCTTTAAAATCATAGGTAATAGTTATACAATATTAATAATAAATTCAAATTACAGGAGAGTCTCTAGACATGGCAAAGACGAAAAACATTTTCGAGTGTATGGCGTGCGGACATGAGTCGCCCAAATGGATGGGCAGATGTCCAAACTGCGGTGCATGGAACCAGATGGAGGAGAAACTGGTCCACAAGGAGACCAAGGGCAGGGGAACATTCGGCAAGCCTGAGGCAGAAGGCCGCCAGCGCAGCCGGAAGCTTGAACGCGTAAACAAAAGCAACACACCGAGGACGCTGACCCAGAGCGGCGAGTTCGACCGGGTGCTCGGCGGCGGCATCGTCGATGGCTCCCTGATACTGATCGGGGGTGACCCCGGAATCGGGAAGTCGACGATTCTGCTCCAGACTGCGCTGACCCTGTCCCAGAACCACGAAGTGCTGTATGTTTCCGGTGAGGAATCACTGGAGCAGATAAAGCTGCGTGCGGACCGGCTGACCGAAGGAAGCGACCAGCTGAACGTCTACAGTGAAACGAACCTCTTCTACATCCATGACGAGATCAAGCGGCTGGATCCGGACTTCCTGATCATCGACTCCATCCAGACCGTATTCAACCCGGATGTGACAAGCGCCCCCGGCAGTGTTTCGCAGGTGCGGGAGTGTACACAGAGCCTGATGAACATCGCGAAAAGCGGCAACATCGCCACCTTCATCGTCGGCCACGTGACCAAAGAGGGACAGATTGCAGGGCCGAGGATGCTCGAGCATATGGTGGATACGGTGCTCTATTTCGAAGGGGATCAGCATCATACGTACCGGATGCTCCGGGCGGTCAAGAACCGCTTCGGCTCCACGAATGAAATGGGCATGTTCGAGATGAAGAGCGAAGGGCTGAAGGAGGTGCTCAATCCATCGGAGGTATTCCTCGAGGAACGCTCGAAGAATACCCCCGGATCGGCCATAGTGGCCACCATGGAAGGAACGCGGGCGCTGCTGGTTGAGGTCCAGGCACTCGTCACACCGACGCACTTCCATAACCCGCGGCGCATGGCCACAGGCATCGACCAGAACCGTCTGTCGCTTCTGATGGCGGTGCTGGAGAAGAGTGAAGGGCTGCTCATGCAGCAGCACGATGCCTACATCAAGGTCGCTGGGGGCGCCCGGCTGGATGAACCGGCAGTCGACCTCAGCGTCATCGTCAGCATCGCTTCAAGCTTCAAGGCCGCACAGGTGCGCGGCGACGACTGCTTCATCGGTGAAGTCGGGCTGACCGGTGAGATCAGACGTGTAACCAAGATTGAACAGAGGCTCCAGGAGGCGGCGAAGCTCGGCTTCAACCGTGCAATCATCCCGGCGTCGAACATGAGTGGACTGGAGGTGCCGGAAGGCATCGAGGTCATCAGCGTCCGCACCTTGAAGGATGCGCTGAAAGCCGCAATCAAGAAGTAGGGGAGGTGAATATCCATGTTGAAGTATCTGCTTTATATTCTGTACGTACTTATCGGGGTTTCACTCGGCGTCTGGCTCATGCCGACGCTCTTCCAGCTGCTTCCGTTCGATCTGCCGATGGTGATCGATAATGTATTGGTTCATGGCCTTGCCGGGCTGCTGCTGTTTCTCCTCCTCTTCCTGTGGACGGTGCCGAAGGTCGAATCGCTTATCCGGAGGAGCGAAGCCCTGATCCTGAACCGCAGCCTTGCAGAGATTGTGTCCGCCACACTAGGAATGATCGTCGGCCTTTTAATTGCTGTCTTAATTTCCCTATTGATCAATGCCATCGACATTCCTCTGATCGGCGATATCATTCCCTTCATACTGGCTGTGATACTGGGGTATCTCGGGTTCCAGATCGGGCTCAAGAAGTTCAGTGAAGTTCTGGATTTCCTTCCCGGCAATTTTTCGAAATCCCAGGAAGAGGAGAAGAGGATTCCGCGTAAGTTCCTCGATACGAGTGCCATCATAGATGGAAGGATCGTGGATGTGGCAAAGACGGGGTTCATCGAAGGGGAGCTCGTGATTCCGCAGTTCGTGCTGGATGAACTCCAGCTCATTGCCGATGCTACAGACCCGATCAAAAGGGACAAGGGGCAGAGGGGGCTGGATATGCTGAACACCCTGCAGGAGCAGAGTGATAATGTCACCATCATGCCGGTCGATTACGACAAGCTTGATGTCGATCATCAGCTGATCGAAGCTGCGAAAGCGGAACAGGGTGCCATCATCACCACCGATTATAATCTGAACAAGGTATGCCAGCTGCACCAGATCCCGGTCCTCAATGTGAATCAGCTGTCCGAGGCAATCAAAGTCGTCGTCATCCAGGGCGACACATTCAATCTGCTGATCTCGAAGACGGGCAAAGAAGAGAACCAGGGGGTCGGCTACCTTGAAGATGGTACGATGGTCGTGGTTGAAGAAGGCAGGTCCCTTATAAATAAGACCGTCAAAGTAGAGGTGGTAAGTGTGCTCCAGACAAATTCCGGGCGCATCGTATTCGCTAGGAAAGTGAGAAGGAAATGAAATATACAGTAATAATTCCGGCTGCCGGAATGGGCAGCAGAATGCATATGGATTACAATAAGGTTTTCATCAGGTTGGGGGACACCCCGATCATCCGGATGACTGTAGAGAAATTTGAAGCAGACCCCGACTGTGAAGCCATCCATCTTGCTGGGCGCAAGGGGGAAATGGACACACTATGGGAGATGCTTCAGGGATGCACCAAGGTCAAAGGCATCCATGAAGGCGGCAGGGAACGCCAGCACAGCATCCATAATGTCCTCGGGGCCATCGAACCTGCAGACTATGTGTTTGTACATGATGGGGCGAGGCCCTTCGTCAGCCAGCATACGCTGGATGATCTGAAGGCGTCGGTCGAAATGCATCAGGCAGTCATCTGCGGCGTAAAGCCGAAGGATACGCTGAAGCGTATATCCGGGGACGAAGTGGAAGAGACGATCGACCGTGCGTCGGTCATCGCGGTCCATACACCGCAGGCTTTCCAATATGATTTGCTCATGCGTGCATATCAGAATGCGGCGGAGAAGAACCTTTCCGTGACGGATGACTCGATGATGGTGGAAGCACTCGGGAAAAGGGTCCACGTGACGGCGTCGACTTATGATAATATTAAAATAACGACTGAAGAAGACCTGAAGGTCGCTGAATCCATTATGAAGAAAGGGAGTGAATGACATGCTCAGGATTGGTCACGGATTTGACGTCCATGCGTTCGAAGCAGGCCGGCCGCTGATCATCGGTGGCATCGAGATTCCCCATGACCGTGGACTCAAGGGACACTCGGATGCGGATGTGCTGCTCCATACGATGGCGGATGCCATCCTCGGGGCCCTGGCTCTCGGGGATATCGGCAAGTTCTTCCCGGACACGGATGCGGCGTTCAAGGATATGGATTCCAAAGTGCTGCTTTCTGAAGTGGTCGAGATGATGGTCAAAAAAGGGTACAGGATAGGGAACATCGATGCAGTCATCATGGCGGAGCGTCCCAAGTTCAGGCCGCACATCGATGATATGCGGGATGTTGCCGCCTCCCTTTTGAAGACGGATCTTTCAAATGTTAATATTAAGGCGACAACTACGGAAAAGCTCGGTTTTACAGGCAGGGGCGAAGGCATCGCTTCTGAAGCGGTAGTTCTAATTGAAAAAGTGGAGGAATAACAATGGATAAAGTAAGAGTGAGGTATGCACCAAGTCCGACAGGATATCTGCACATCGGTAACGCGCGGTCGGCATTGTTCAACTATCTTTTTGCCCGTCGCTATGACGGAGATTTCATCATCCGGATCGAAGATACGGACAGTGCGCGGAATGTGGCAGCGGGTGAAGAGTCCCAGCTCCATTATCTGAAGTGGCTCGGTCTGGAATGGGACGAGAGTGTGGATAAGGATGGAGGATACGGACCGTACCGCCAGTCGGAACGCCAGCACATCTACAAGCCGATCATCGACAGGCTGCTGGAGGAAGGTAAAGCTTATCGGTGCTATATGACATCGGAAGAACTGGAAGCGGAGCGGGAAGCGCAGATCGCCCGCGGTGAAATGCCGAGATACGGCGGCCAGCATGCGAACCTGACGGAAGAGGAGGAGCAGGCCTTCATCGATGAAGGCAGGCAGCCAAGCATCCGTTTCCGTGTGCCGAAGGATGAGACCTTCGTATTCGAGGATATCGTAAAAGGTGAAGTGTCATTCGAATCGAACGGTATCGGGGACTGGGTCATCGTCAAAAAGGACGGCGTACCGACGTACAACTTCGCTGTCGTCATCGACGACCACATGATGGAGATCTCCCACGTACTGCGCGGGGATGACCATATCTCCAATACACCAAAACAGCAGATGATCTATCAGGCGATGGGCTGGGAAGAGCCGAAGTTCGGCCATATGACCCTCATCGTCAATGAAAACAAGAAGAAGCTCTCCAAGCGCGATGGTTCGATTATCCAGTTCATCGAGCAGTACAAGGATCTCGGCTATCTGCCTGAGGCCCTGTTCAACTTCATCGCGCTGCTCGGTTGGACGCCTGAAGGAGAAGAGGAGATCTTCTCCAAGGAGGAATTCATCAAGCTGTTTGATGAGACGCGGCTGTCCAAGTCCCCGGCGTTCTTCGACAAGCAGAAGCTGACTTGGATCAATAACCAGTACATGAAGGAAAAGGATACTGAAACGGTCTTCCAGATGGCACTTCCCCATCTTGTTAAGGAGGGACTTGTTGAAGAGAACGCCTCCGAAGCCGAGTTGGATTGGGCCCGCAAGCTCGTAGCGCTCTATCAGGAGCAGATGAGCTTTGCAGGGGAGATCACGACCCTGTCCGAGCAGTTCTTCAAGGATGATATCGAATTTGACGAAGCGGCGAACGAAGTCATCGCACAGGAACACATCCCTGAACTGATGGCAGCCCTGCATGAGAAGTTCAGCATGATGGATGATTTCTCCCCAGAAGCCATCAAGGCGGCAATCAAGGAAGTCCAGAAGTCGACCGGCTATAAGGGCAAGAAGCTCTTCATGCCGATCCGCGTGGCCGTGACAGGCCAGACGAAGGGTCCGGAGCTGCCGGAGACCATCTCACTGATCGGCAGGGAAAAGGCACTGGTGCGCATCGGAAAGTTGAAGTAGCCGGGCAAACCAGTTGCAGCATGGGGCGGAATCCATTATGATTGTTAGAACAGAGAAACGAGTATGATCTTTTGACGGAAACCAGAGATTATCCGGCAGGTGTGAGGATAACCGGTCACTGATCAGAATTGCCCTCTGTGGAAATCTCAACATACCGAGAGTGCAGTATGTGCTGCAAGCAGAGTGGAACCGTGCTTAATGCGCCTCTGTCCTAAATGGACAGGGGCATTTTTATTAGAATGGAGGAAGACGAAATGCTGGATAGAATGAAGGAAGACATCGATATGGTGCTGGAATTGGACCCGGCAGCCAAAAATCGCATGGAAGTATTTATCACTTGTTCAGGGCTCCATGCCATCTGGTCGCACCTGATTGCCCATAAATTGTACAAGAAGAAGTTTACGACAAGTGCGCGCATCATTTCCCAGATGAGCCGTTTCTTCACCGGCATCGAAATCCACCCGGGGGCCCAGGTCGGACGCAGACTGTTCATCGACCATGGTATGGGTACGGTAATAGGGGAGACATGCCGCATCGGCGACAATGTGACGATATACCAGGGAGTGACGCTTGGCGGGACCGGCAAGGAGGAGCAGAAGCGGCACCCCGACGTCGACGATAATGTGCTCATTGCTGCGGGTGCCAAAGTACTGGGAAATATACGCATCCACGAAAATTCGAAAATCGGTGCAAATTCCGTAGTATTGAAGGATGTACCCCGTGATGCGACCGTTGTAGGCATTCCGGGCTATGTGGTCAAGCAGGCGGGAGAGAAGGTCAAGAACGCCAGGGATCTGAATCACACCGATCTGCCCGACCCGATTCTCGATATGATCCACGGACTGGAAGATGAAATCAAGGACTTTAGACACGAAGTCAGAAACGAGGTAGAAAATGGTTCTCATATTTAACTCTTTGACGCGGCAGAAGGAAGAATTCAAACCCATGGAGGATGGCAGGGTAAAGATGTATGTGTGCGGTCCTACCGTGTACAACTACATCCACATCGGCAACGCGCGTCCGGCGATTGCATTCGATACGGTACGCCGCTATCTTGAATATAAAGGGTATGAAGTGGAATATGTCTCCAACTTCACTGATGTCGATGACAAGCTCATCAAGGCATCACTCGAGCTGAAGGAGGAGGTCCCGGTCATCGCCGACCGTTTCATAAAAGCCTTCTTCGAGGACACGGGGGCATTGAACGTGAAGCCTGCCACACACCATCCACGTGTAATGGACCACATGGACGATATCATAGATTTCATACAGGTGCTGATCGACAAGGGGCACGCCTATGAATCAGACGGCGATGTCTATTTCAGGACACGTTCCTTTGATGGGTACGGGAAGCTCTCCCATCAGTCGGTGGATGACCTGAAGGTTGGAGCGAGGATTGAATCTGGGGAGAAGAAGCAGGATCCGCTGGACTTCGTGCTGTGGAAGCAGGCCAAGCCGAATGAAATCAAATGGTCCGCCCCATGGGGGGAAGGGCGCCCGGGCTGGCATATCGAATGCAGCGTCATGGCGCGCCATCATCTGGGGGATACGATCGACATCCACGCAGGCGGCCAGGACCTCACCTTCCCGCACCATGAAAATGAGATTGCACAGAGCGAGTGCATGACGGACAGCACATTCGCAAACTACTGGATGCATAACGGCTACATCAATATAGACAATGAAAAGATGTCGAAGTCCCTCGGGAACTTCATCCTGGTCCACGACATCATCAAGGAAATCAATCCGAATGTCCTCCGCTTCTTCATGATCAGCGTCCATTACCGCAACCCGATCAACTATAACCGGGAACTGGTCGGGGCTGCCGAGAACGGGCTGAAGCGGATCCAGTCCAGCTACCTGCAGGCAAAGGAACGTCTTGCCAGTGCCGTAGGCAACGGTGAGGACGAGGTGATGCTGAAGATCATCGACGATAACATCAAGACATTCGAGGCGCATATGGATGATGACTTCAATACGGCAAATGCCATTACGGCATGGCATGACCTCACGACCGAACTGAACAAATATCTGCGCCGCCATACGACATCCACAGGAGTGCTGGAACGCTTCGTCGAAGTGTTCGAAATCTACAGCACAGTCCTCGGCCTCGAGCTCGATGAGGCTGAAGTATTGCTTGATGAGGAGATCGAGGCACTGATTGAAGAACGGAATGAAGCGAGAAAGAACAGGGATTTCGCACGTGCTGATGAAATCCGTGACGACCTGAAGGCGCAGGGGATCATCCTCGAGGATACCAAGGAAGGCGTGCGTTTCAGACGTGGGTGAGCATAATACCGACGGTATGCAGCCCCTGTCCCTCGCCTTTGTCGGAGATGCAGTGTACTCCGTCTATGTGCGGACCCATCTCCTGGTCGAAAGCCCCCATCTGAAACCGGATGCCATCCATCAGGCGGCCAACCGGATGGTGAAGGCGAGTGCCCAGGCAGAAGCCCTGGACCATCTGCGCAAGCATGTCCTGACGGAGGAAGAGTGGGATATTGCGCGGAAGGCACGCAATAAGTCGAGTGCAACACGGGCAAAAAACGCATCGATCAAGGATTACAGGAATGCTTCGGGACTGGAGGCGCTGATCGGCCACCTCCATTTGAAGGGGGAGAAGGCGAGGCTTGATGAATTGATGCATATCATATTGGAATCAGGGAGGGATAGAGATGAGTGATTCAGTGATAGCGGGGCGCCATGCAGTGCGTGAGGCGCTCATGGGGGATGCAGACATCAACAAGGTGTTCATCCAGGACTCCGTAAACAAGGGACAGATCAAGGATATACTTGATATCGCAAGAAAAAAGAAGGTGGTCGTCCAGACGGTCCCCAAATCGAAGCTTGATGGGCTGACTGATGAACGGCATCAGGGTGTAGTGGCCCTCGGCAGTCCGCACGACTATATGCCGCTTGAAACATTGATGGGAAGGATCGAGGGGAAGCGTGCGAACCTGGTCATACTTGATGGCCTGGAGGACCCGCACAACCTTGGATCCATCCTCAGGACCTGTGATGCGACCGGATTTGATGGTGTCATCATTCCGAACCGCCGCTCCGTACAGCTGACGGATACGGTCGCCAAGACGTCCACAGGGGCGATAGAACATGTGCCGGTCGTCCGCGTGACGAACATCAACCAGACCATCGACAAGCTGAAGGAGAAGGGATTCTGGATTGCGGGCAGTGACGGCAAGGGTACGATGGATTACCGGGAAATGGCGGCAGATGTCAATACAGCGCTTGTGATAGGAAGCGAAGGTAAAGGGATCAGCAGAAAGACGCTGGAGAAATGTGATTTTGTCGTACAGATTCCGATGGTGGGCCACATCACCAGCCTCAACGCCTCGGTATCGGCCGCACTGCTGATGTATGAAGTGTTCCGCAAGCAGAACGACGTCAGGCGTGGATGATATGAAGCGGAAGAAAAGGCGCATCCTGATTGTGGATGGCTATAATCTGATTGGTGCGGATCAGGAACTGCATAGGGAGTCCCTCCATTCGCTCGAGATGCCCAGAGAGAAGATACTGGCAGCCTTGGCTGAATACCAGTCGGTTGCGAACTACGAGATCATCTGCGTATTCGATGCCTACGAAGTGCGCTCGAAAGAGAGCATCATTGATTATCATGGTGTCACTGTAGTGTATACGAAGGAGAAGGAGACGGCTGATGAGTATATTGAGCGCTTCGTCCACGACCACTATCATCCCCACCTATGTGAAATCAGTGTGGTGACGAGCGACCTGACTGAACAGAATGCAATATTTGCGCTCGGTGCCTACAGGATCCCCTCACGGGAGATGTGGGTGAACCTGGCGGAAGCCGAAAAGAATATCAGCAGGAAAATAGATACGATTAATGAAAAAATGCCAAGGCAGAAACTGGATATCCGCGATGATGTCCAGGCGAAACTTGAAAAATGGCGCCGGGGGCGATTCTAGCGTATTGTGTTTGCCCCCGTTCCCTCTTATCATTCCTATTAACAGGATAGGGGGATGGATATGTACCAGATTGCCACGTTTCATTTTTTTGTCAGGGAAGATTCCGATGATGAACTGGATGCATTGGCGTTCAGGGTCCGTGCGGGGGATATGGAGGCCTTCGATCTGATCGATGCCAGACTGAGGCCGCAGGTCCACCGTATGAGCTATCGGTATATGAATGATTTCCATGATCGTGAAGATGTCGAGCAGGAGATGATGGAACAGGCGCTCAGGCTGTGCAGCCGCTATCAGCATGACAGGGGGAGGTACCGCCATTATCTGTTCCGCACGCTGCATCTTGAAATGCGCTCGCGCAGGAAGCGGGACATGAGGGCGTACAGGGTGCTTGTGCCGCCGGGGGACAAAGGTATAGTGGAACCGGCCGAACCGGAGGAGAAGGTGGTCAACCCCATCAACATCATGGTGAAGGAGGAGCAGCTCCAGTATCTCATGCATAAGCGGGGGATCTGCTCTCCGCTTGAAAGGAAGGTGCTCCAGCACCTCGAAAAGGGCCATGGCATCAGCGATGTCTGCAGGGAGCTCGCCCTCGACAGAAGAAGCGTACTGAACACCCTGCACCGCATCAGGCGAAAAAAGGAGCGTCTCGCCATGCTGGAGGAGTCCGGGGGGCCGTTTGACAACATGGCCTGAAATCGGTATAGTAAATTAGAATTGAAATGAGGATTTTATGATGAAAGTGGCATTGTTATGCACTGAATGCGGGTCGCGCAACTACACGACTGAAAGCGAGCATAAAGAGCGGCTTGTGCTCAAGAAATACTGCAGGACATGCAACCGGCATACGACTCATAAGAGTTCCATCTGATACAGGAGGAAGCAACCGATGGCAAATGATAAGAACTTCTTGCAGAATGTTGTCAGCGAAATGAAGAAAGTAAGCTGGCCGACTGGTCAGGAGACGGTACGCTATACTGCGGTCGTCATGTTCACAGTGATATTCTTTCTGGCGTTTTTCTATGCGCTGGACCTGGGTATCTCCGCAATCATAGACTTAATGTAACTAAAGGAGAGATACTATGTCTGGAGAAAAGAACTGGTATGCTGTGCACACCTATTCCGGATATGAAAATAAAGTAAAAGCAAATCTCGAGGCGCGTCTCGAATCGATGAATATGCAGGATCAGATCTTCCGCGTCATTATTCCAGAAGAGGAAGAGACGACCGTCAAGGACGGCAAGCGCAAGACTGCCATGAAAAAGACGTTCCCGGGCTACGTGCTGGTGGAACTGGTCATGACTGACGAATCATGGTACATCGTGCGGAACACTCCAGGCGTCACCGGCTTTGTCGGCTCGCAGGGAGCAGGCAGCAAGCCGAACCCGCTGCTTCCAGAGGAAGTCAAATTCATCCTGAGATCCATGGGCATGGCAGAGCGTACAGTCGATTTCGAAGTTGAAGTCGGCGAATCCGTCAATATCGTTGATGGGCCGTTCAAGAACCAGACCGGGGAAATCCGTTCCATCGACGAGGAGCACTACAAGCTCACGGTACTTGTCGAGATGTTCGGTCGGGATACGCCTGTGGAGGTCGAATTCGACCAAATCGAGAAATTGTAATATGTGACTTGTGTTTTCAATGGAATAATGGTATATTGTCATGGTCGAATTTTGTTCGGCCATCTTTTTTTGATGCGAGTGGGAGGGTGAAAACTGACATCCTATGACCACATCACGATAACGAGGAGGTGCACATCGTGGCTAAAAAAGTAATCAACGTAGTAAAATTGCAGATTCCTGCAGGTAAAGCGAACCCGGCACCACCGGTAGGTCCGGCACTAGGTCAAGCGGGCGTAAACATCATGGGATTCTGTAAAGAATTCAATGCACGTACACAGGAACAGGCTGGTCTCATCATTCCGGTTGAAATTTCCGTATTCGAGGACCGTTCCTTCACATTCATTACGAAGACTCCACCAGCAGCCGTTCTTCTGAAGAAAGCTGCCAACACTGAAAAAGGTTCAGGCGAACCGAACAAGAATAAAGTGGCGACAGTAACTGAAGCGCAAGTACGTGAAATTGCTGAAACTAAAATGGAAGACCTTAATGCAGCAGACGTGGAAGCGGCTATGCGTATGGTCGAAGGTACAGCAAGAAGCATGGGCTTCTCTGTAGAGAAATAATTTGAATTGACCATAAGGTTAAAGTATTAATACAAACGTGGGAGGATTACCCGCTATAACCACAAGGAGGAATAGTAATGGCTAAGAGAAGTAAAAAGTATCAGGCTGCTCTCGAGAAGTTTGATCAAAATGCGTCTTACAGCGTAGAAGAAGCAGTCAAACTTGCCAAAGAGACAAGTACTGTAAATTTCGATGCTTCTGTAGAAGTAGCATTCCGCCTGGGTATTGATACGCGTAAAAACGATCAGCAGATCCGTGGAGCAATCGTACTGCCGCACGGTACTGGCAAGTCACAGCGTGTATTGGTATTCGCTAAGGGCGACAAGGCGAAAGAAGCAGAAGCAGCAGGTGCAGACTACGTAGGAGAACAGGACTACATCCAGAAGATCAATAATGGATGGTTCGACTTCGACGTTATCGTAGCGACACCGGACATGATGGGTGAGGTCGGCAAGCTCGGCCGTGTGCTCGGACCAAAAGGTCTCATGCCGAACCCTAAAACAGGCACTGTAACAATGGATGTTACTAAAGCCGTTGAAGAGATCAAAGCAGGTAAAGTTGAATACCGTGCAGAAAAATCCGGTATCGTCCATGCAGCGATCGGCAAAGTTTCCTTCGATGATGAGAAGCTCGCCGACAACTTCAGGACGCTTGCGGATGCACTCACGAAAGCGAAACCGGCTTCTTCAAAAGGTACCTACTTCAAATCCGTGGCACTGTCTTCAACAATGGGACCTGGTGTCAAAGTTGATCTGAACGAAGTGAGGATCTAATTTCAATACCTTATTGGATATTGACAACTGCAGCTGTATTGTGTATAGTTGCAGTTGTATTTTAATATTCCCTAAGACAGTAGGAGCACCCTGTGCTTAAAACCCGATCCTACCGAGGCAAATGATGACGACTTGAATTCATATTGAATATTCAAGCACTTTTTGCCGTGGGTAAAAGGTGCTTTTTTAATGCACCGGATACACAAAAATTATGGAGGTGTAACTATGTCAAATGTGATTGAAGCTAAAAAGCAGCACGTGGATGTCATTTCCGACCAGCTCAAGAACTCTGTATCTACAGTGCTTGTAGACTACCGTGGCCTGTCTGTATCTGAAATGACTGAACTGCGCAAGCAGCTTCGTGAAGCAGGCGTCGAATTCAAAGTCTACAAGAACACGATGACGCGCCGCGCAGCTGAAAAGGCTGAACTTGCTGAAATCAATGAGTTCCTCACTGGTCCAAACGCGCTTGCATTTTCAAACGAAGATGTAATCGCCCCAGCGAAGATCATCAACAATTTCGCGAAGGAACATGAAGCTTTGGAAATCAAAGCGGGCATCATCGAAGGAACATTCACGCCGGCAGAAGATGTCAAGGCGATTGCAGCGCTTCCAGGCAAAGAAGGCCTTGTTTCCATGCTGCTCTCTGTACTTCAGGCTCCAGTACGCAACTTCGCCTATGCAGTTAAAGCAGTCGGTGAAGAGAAAGAAAACGAAGAAGCCTAAACCAATCTATTAAAAAAACGGAGGAATTATAATGTCTCAAGAACAAATCATTGAAGCAATAAAAGAAATGTCCGTACTTGAACTCAACGACCTTGTTAAAGCAATTGAAGAAGAATTCGGCGTAACAGCTGCAGCTCCAGTAGCAGCAGCAGGCGCAGGCGGCGGAGAAGCAGCTGCTGAAGAGCAGACTGAATTCGACGTTGAACTTACAGACGCTGGATCTTCCAAAATCAAAGTCATCAAAGTTGTTCGTGAAGCAACTGGTCTCGGACTCAAAGAAGCGAAAGCAGTCGTTGACGGCGCACCTAAAGTTGTCAAAGAAGGCCTTTCCAAAGAAGAAGCTGAAGAACTCAAATCCCAGCTTGAAGAAGTTGGCGCTGGCGTAGAACTTAAATAATTTTGTGTAAACACTTGGAGGCTCATGTTAAACATCTACTGTTTAAATGGGCCTCCTTTGTTATTTTATATAAGTGCTTCATTACATAGGAGTGGTATCATGAGCCATTATTTTACTGGTGATAATACAGAACATGAATATAGGGAAATCAAATTCAACTACAGAGACAGGGTCTATCGCTTCAAGACCGACCGCGGCGTCTTTTCGAGGGACCGCATCGACTATGGCTCGTCTGTTCTGATTGATGCCGTCGTCCATGACACCAGCATCTCAGAAGGCGGTGTCTTCGTAGACATGGGTGCAGGGTACGGCCCGATTGGAACTGTTCTTGGTGATGTGCTCGGAGCAAAGCCAATCATGGTCGAAGTGAATTCCGACGCGCTTATGCTGTGCCGTGCGAATGCAGAGCAGAATGGTGTTGAAGCCGAAGTGAAGGATCGTGTGGAATATGATGCGATGGAATTTGCAGAGCCTCCGGCGCTCTATGTGACAAATCCCCCTTTCCGTGCGGGGAAGCCGGTGGTGTTGGAGATGATTGAAGACGCCCATAGGAAGCTTGGCTCAGGAGGATCCTTCTATATGGTTGTCCAGAAAAAGCAGGGCATGCCGTCATATAGGAAAGCGGTCGAGAAGCTTTTCGGGAATTCCGAAATCGTCGTCAAGGACAAAGGCTATCATGTGCTGAAGGGCGTCAAAATGCAGAAGCCCGATGTTTGACTTGACAATTTTTCTGTGTTATAGTTATAGAATGTAAAAATATAATGTCAATCAGTATGCACTTTTTGAGCACTGATTGGATGGAGCGTATTAAATATTGTTAATAAATAGAAAATGGGGTTGGTCACGATTCCGTTTTCTTTTTGTCTTATTAACTGTTTAACTGCTTCGGTGAATGTTTTACGTAATTTTTATTAGGGGTGAATCTGTCGATGAGTCAATTGATTCAATATGGAAGACACGCTAAACGCAGAAGCTATGCACGTATCGAAGAGAAATTGGATTTGCCGAACCTGATCGAAATCCAGACGAAATCCTATGAATGGTTCCTACAGACGGGTCTGATCGAAATGTTCAAGGACATTTCACCGGTCGAGGACTTCACTGGCAACATGTCACTGGAATTTGTGGGTTATAAGCTTGGCGAGCCCAAGTACGATGAAGAAGAGGCAAAGAACCATGATGCAACATATTCTGCACCGTTGCGTGTAAAAGTACGCCTTGTCATCAAGGAAACGGGCGAAGTCAAGGAACAGGAAGTATTCATGGGCGACTTCCCGCTGATGACGGATACAGGTACTTTCATTATCAATGGCGCAGAGCGTGTAATCGTATCACAGCTTGTCAGAAGTCCATCCGTATACTATTCGGAAAAAATGGACAAAAACGGCAAAGCGAGCTTTGGGGCGACGGTGATTCCCAACCGTGGTGCATGGCTCGAATACGAGATCGATGCTAAAGATATAGTTTACGTAAGAATAGACCGTACGCGCAAGCTGCCGATGACGGTACTGCTCAGGGCGCTCGGATTTTCTACAGACCAGGAAATCATAAACCTTCTCGGTGACAGTGAACATCTCAGGAATACACTGGAGAAGGATACGACAGAAACAGTGGATCAGGCACTCCTAGAAATATACGAACGACTTCGCCCAGGCGAACCGCCGACAGTTGAGAATGCGAGAAATCTCCTCTACTCACGGTTCTTTGATCCGAAGCGTTATGATCTCGCGAGTGTTGGACGCTACAAGATGAATAAGAAGCTCCACCTTAAAAACCGTCTGTTCAACCAAGTGCTCGCTGAGCCTATCGTGGACAAGGAAACGGGCGAAATCGTAGCGGAAACAGGGACGACCGTCGACAGGCGCACATTGGACAGCATCATGGATGTGCTTGAAGCCAATGCAAACCTTGAAACATTCCGCCTTGAGAATGGACTTCTGGATGAACCGATTGAAATCCAGTCCATCAAAGTGGAAGCGCCGAACCAGGAAGAGGGTACAACGACAGTGATCGGCAATGCCTTCCCGGATGTGGAAGTGAAGTCCATCACACCGTCCGACATCATCGCCTCCATGAGCTACTTCTTCAACCTGATTGAAGGTGTGGGCCATACAGATGATATCGACCACCTCGGAAACCGTCGCCTGCGTTCCGTCGGTGAACTCCTGCAGAACCAGTTCAGAATCGGCCTTTCCCGTATGGAGCGTGTAGTAAGGGAGCGCATGTCGATTCAGGATACGGAATCCATCACACCACAGCAGCTCATCAATATCCGTCCTGTGATCGCATCCATAAAAGAGTTCTTCGGAAGCTCACAGCTTTCCCAGTTCATGGACCAGACGAACCCGCTTGCAGAGCTGACACATAAAAGACGTCTGTCTGCGCTTGGGCCCGGCGGTCTGACGCGTGAACGTGCGGGCATGGAAGTGCGGGACGTACACTATTCCCACTACGGCCGCATGTGTCCGATCGAGACGCCGGAGGGCCCGAACATCGGTCTGATCAACTCACTCTCGAGCTTTGCCAGGGTGAATGAATTCGGCTTCATCGAAACACCATATAGAAGAGTGGATCCGGAAACGAACCGTGTAACGGGCCATATCGACTACCTTACTGCCGATGAGGAAGACAGCTATGTCGTGGCTCAGGCCAACGCCCTGCTGAATGAGGACGGGTCATTCGTCAGAGATGAGATCGTATGCCGTTTCCGCGGCAACAACACGAAGATGGCAAGAGAGCGCATGGACTACATGGATGTTTCTCCAAAACAGGTCGTCTCTGCTGCGACGGCATGTATCCCATTCCTTGAAAATGATGACTCCAACCGTGCATTGATGGGTGCGAACATGCAGCGTCAGGCAGTACCGCTCCTCATCCCTCAGTCTCCTGATATCGGTACAGGCATGGAACACGTGGCTGCCCGCGACTCCGGTGCTGCGATAGTTGCACGCTATAAGGGCCGTGTGGAACATGTGGAAGCGAAGGAAATCCACATCCGCCGCATCGAGGAGGAGAATGGCAAGGAAGTCGAAACGGAAAAGGATATCTACAGGTTGTCCAAATTCATCCGTTCCAACTCCGGTACATGCTACAACCAGAAACCGATCGTTGCGAAAGGTGATGTGGTCACCAAGGGTGAGATTCTTGCAGATGGACCATCCATGGACAATGGCGAGATGGCTCTTGGACAGAACGTCGTCGTCGGTTTCATGACATGGGACGGCTACAACTATGAGGATGCCGTAATCATGAGTGAACGCCTTGTCAAAGATGATGTCTATACATCCATCCACATCGAAGAGTATGAGTCCGAATCCAGGGACACCAAGCTCGGACCTGAAGAAATCACAAGGGATATTCCGAACGTCTCCGATAACGCACTCAAGAAGCTCGATGACCGTGGCATCGTCCACATTGGCGCAGAAGTCAAGGATGGCGACATCCTCGTCGGTAAAGTGACGCCGAAAGGTGTTACGGAGCTGACGGCGGAAGAACGCCTCCTGCATGCGATATTCGGTGAGAAGGCACGTGAAGTCCGCGATACTTCACTGCGTGTACCGCACGGTGCCGGCGGCATCGTCCTTGATGTCAAAGTGTTCAACCGTGAAGATGGCGATGAGCTGTCCCCGGGTGTCAACCAGCTCGTGCGTGTCTACATCGTCCAGAAGCGTAAGATCAGCGTAGGGGACAAGATGTGTGGACGTCACGGAAACAAGGGTGTAATCTCCAGAATTCTTCCGGAAGAGGACATGCCTTATATGCCTGACGGCACGCCAATCGACATCATGCTCAACCCGCTTGGGGTACCTTCCCGTATGAACATCGGACAGGTGCTTGAACTCCACCTTGGCATGGCGGCCCGTGCGATGGGTCTGAAGATGGCGTCACCGGTATTCGATGGTGCCAACGAAGAAGACGTGTGGGAGACGATGGCTGAAGCCGGCCTTGCACGCGATGGCAAGACCGTCCTTTATGATGGACGCACAGGCGATCCGTTCGAAAACCGCATCTCCGTAGGCGTCATGTACATGCTCAAACTCGCCCACATGGTCGACGATAAGCTTCACGCAAGAAGTACCGGACCGTATTCCCTCGTTACACAGCAGCCACTTGGTGGTAAGGCCCAATTCGGTGGCCAGCGTTTCGGGGAAATGGAAGTCTGGGCACTGGAAGCCTATGGTGCCGCCTATACCCTGCAGGAAATCCTGACGGTCAAGTCGGATGATACTGTAGGACGTGTGAAGACTTACGAAGCGATTGTAAAAGGTGAGAACGTCCCTAAACCTGGCGTCCCTGAATCATTCCGCGTATTGATGAAGGAACTCCAGAGTCTTGGCCTCGACGTCAACATCCTCGATGATCAGGACGAAGAAGTCGAGATGCGTGATACTGAAGAGGATGATGCATCCAATCAGATGAATTTGAGCGAGAAGACAAGCGCTGCAACTGAAGATGTCACTGAATGATGATTGAGCTTGATAAAACTTTAGGGAGGAAAGCTCATTGATAGATGTAAATAGATTTCAATATATGAAAATAGGTCTTGCTTCATCGGAAAAGATCCGCTCATGGTCCTTTGGTGAAGTGAAGAAGCCTGAAACAATCAACTACAGAACACTTAAGCCTGAAAGGGACGGTCTTTTCTGTGAAAAGATCTTCGGTCCTACAAAGGACTGGGAGTGCAGCTGTGGAAAATATAAGCGCGTAAGGTATAAAGGTATGGTCTGCGACCGCTGTGGTGTCGAAGTGACACGTTCTAAAGTACGCCGGGAAAGGATGGGGCATATTGAACTCGCTGCCCCTGTTTCCCACATCTGGTACTTCAAGGGCATCCCGTCCAGAATGGGGCTGCTCCTCGACATGTCACCGCGTTCCCTTGAAGAAGTCATCTACTTCGCTTCCTATGCAGTGATCAAACCGGGTTCCACAGGCCTCGAGCCGAAGCAGCTCCTCACTGAACGTGAGTACAGGGAATACTACGACAAGCATGGCAATACGTTCACAGCCAAGATGGGTGCAGAAGCGATCAAGGAACTCCTTATGGATGTTAACCTTGAAGAAGAGCTCGAAGCACTGAGGAAAGAGCTGGAAACCGCTACGGGCCAGCGCCTGACAAGAGCGATCAAACGCCTTGAAGTCGTTGAATCATTCCGCAGTTCCGGCAATGACCCATCATGGATGATCCTTGATGTCCTGCCGATCATCCCGCCGGAAATCCGCCCGATGGTACAGCTTGATGGCGGCCGCTTTGCGACAAGTGACTTGAACGACCTCTATCGTCGTGTAATCAACCGGAACAACCGTCTGAAACGTCTGTTGGACCTCGGTGCTCCCGGCATCATCGTGCAGAACGAGAAGCGCATGCTCCAGGAAGCTGTGGATGCACTCATCGATAACGGCCGTCGCGGCCGTCCGGTGACAGGACCGGGGAACCGCCCGCTCAAATCGCTTTCCCACATGCTCAAAGGGAAGCAGGGACGTTTCCGTCAGAACCTTCTTGGTAAGCGTGTCGACTATTCAGGCCGTTCCGTAATCGTTGTAGGGCCAAGCCTGAAGATGTACCAATGCGGACTGCCGAAGGAAATGGCACTTGAACTCTTCAAGCCGTTCGTAATGAAAGAGCTTGTAGAACGTGAAATGGCGACAAACATCAAAAATGCCAAAGGCAAGATCGAGCGTATGGAAGATGATGTATGGGATGTTCTTGAAGATGTCATCAAAGAACACCCTGTCCTCCTCAACCGTGCACCGACACTCCACCGTCTGGGTATCCAGGCGTTCGAGGCGACGCTTGTCGAAGGCCGCGCCATCCGTCTGCACCCGCTGGTTACGACAGCGTACAATGCCGACTTCGATGGTGACCAGATGGCGGTACACGTACCGCTCTCCAAGGAAGCACAGGCGGAAGCACGTATGCTGATGCTCGCTGCCCAGAACATCCTCAATCCGAAGGATGGGAAGCCGGTCGTTACACCATCACAGGATATGGTGCTCGGGAACTACTATCTCACCCTCGAGAGGGAGAACACGAAACGTGAAGGACACATCTTCAAAGATACGAATGAAGTTGTAATGGCCTACCAGAATGGCTATGTCCAGCTTCATACACGCATCGGACTGCACACGAATTCACTGGAGGCGGAAAAGGTCTCCGAAGAGAATAAAGGCAAGATCCTGATGACGACGGCAGGCAAGGTCATCTTCAACGAGATCATGCCGCCATCCTTCCCGTACCTCAATGAACCGACAAGGGAAAACCTTGAGGATAAGACTCCGGACCGCTACTTCGTTTCAGTATCGGAGCTTGGTGAAGGCGGATTGGCAGAGAGATTCAAGGAGACGCCAATCGTGGAACCTTTCAACAAGAAGTACCTGGGTCAGATCATCGCGGAAGTGTTCAACAAGTTCCACATCACAGAAACATCCGTAATGCTCGACCTTATGAAGGACCTCGGCTTCAAGTATTCCTCCAAAGCCGGCATCACCGTAGGTGTGTCGGACATCGTGGTACTTCCGGACAAGCAGCAGATCATCGATGAGACGGAAGAGAAGGTCGAAAAAGTGCAGAAGCAGTTTGCACGTGGTCTGATCACTGAAGACGAGCGCTATGGTGCCGTCATCGAGCTCTGGACAAGAGCCAAGGATGTTATCCAGGAGCGCCTGATGGCGTCACTCCACCGTCTGAACCCGATCTTCATGATGAGTGATTCCGGTGCCCGTGGTAACGCGTCCAACTTCACCCAGCTTGCTGGTATGCGTGGCCTCATGGCCAACCCGTCCGGACAGATCATCGAACTCCCGATCAAGTCCAGCTTCCGTGAAGGCTTGACGGTACTCGAGTACTTCATTTCCACACACGGTGCCCGTAAAGGTCTTGCCGATACGGCCCTCAAGACGGCCGACTCCGGTTATCTCACAAGAAGGCTTGTTGATGTGGCACAGGATGTCATCGTGCGTGATGACGACTGTGGTACGGACAAGGGCCTCCTCGTTTCAGCATTGACAGAAGGATCCGAGCTCATCGAGCCATTCATCGACCGTCTGGAAGGGCGCTATTCGAAAGAAACGGTAAGGCATCCTGAAACTAAAGAAATCCTCGTACGTTCAAACGAACTCATCACAAGCGAACTGGCGAAGGAGATTGTGAACAGCGGCATCGAAGAGATGTACATCCGCTCTGCCTTCACATGCAACACCCGTCATGGTGTTTGTGAGCGCTGCTACGGTAAAAACCTGGCGACAGGCGAAAAAGTCGAAGTGGGTGAAGCAGTCGGTACAATCGCTGCCCAATCCATCGGTGAACCGGGTACACAGCTTACAATGCGTACATTCCACACAGGTGGGGTTGCCGGAAGCGATATTACCCAAGGTCTCCCGCGTATCCAGGAGCTCTTCGAGGCACGTAATCCAAAAGGTCAGGCGATGATTTCAGAAATCCGCGGAGCCGTTACGGATATCGAAGTCGTCAAGGACCGCCAGCAGGAGATCAAGATCAAGGGCGAGCAGGAGACGAAGACCTACACAGCGCCGGCAACAGCCCGTCTGCTTGTGGAAGTCGGAGATCAGATCGAACCCGGCCAGATTCTTACAGAAGGTTCGATAGAACCGAAGGAACTCCTTGCGGTTGCGGGATTGAACCGCACACAGGAATACCTTCTCAAGGAAGTTCAGAAGGTATACCGCATGCAGGGTGTTGAAATCGACGATAAGCACGTCGAGGTCATGGTCAGACAGATGCTCAGAAAAGTCAGGATCATCGATGCTGGAGACACGACGCTCCTTCCAGGTGCACTTGTCGACATCCATGCGTTTACGGATGCAAACAAGGAAATCTTCAAGAAGCGTAAACGTCCAGCAACGGCGAAGCCGGTATTGCTCGGAATCACGAAAGCATCCCTTGAAACAGAGAGCTTCCTCTCTGCAGCCAGCTTCCAGGAAACGACAAGAGTACTTACAGATGCTGCAATCAAAGGAAAACGGGATGAACTTCTCGGCCTCAAGGAAAATGTCATCATCGGTAAGCTGATTCCTGCAGGAACAGGCATGCCGAAGTACCGCGATGTCGAGATCGATGTCGAAAGAAGTACTGAAGCAGCCGATAAGGAAGAAGTATTGATAGAAGAATAACAGCAGCACCCACTCTTCGGAGTGGGGCCTGTTTTTTCATGATATATTGTTGACATCAATAGTGGCGGATGCTATTATTATTAAGGTTACTCTATATGGGATCGATACGATCGATATGGAGATAGAAAATGTTGAAATGTAAGATTTCAGTCTTACACATTTTTTATACCCTAAAAATGAACCACCTGGATGTGTGGGATTAATGAAGAGAGGAGGAAAACCATGCCAACGATTAATCAGCTTGTAAGAAAACCTCGTCAATCAAAAGGACAGAAATCAGACTCACCAGCATTGAACAGAGGGTTCAACAGCCTTAAGAAGCGTGTGACACACGAAAATGCACCACAGAAACGCGGTGTTTGTACTCGTGTTGGAACAATGACTCCTAAGAAACCGAACTCCGCTCTGCGTAAATATGCACGTGTGAGACTTTCAAATAATGTTGAAGTGAACGCATATATTCCTGGAATCGGGCACAACCTGCAGGAACACAGTGTAGTACTTATTCGTGGTGGACGTGTAAAGGACCTTCCTGGTGTACGTTACCATATCGTACGTGGTGCGCTTGATACTTCAGGTGTCAACGACCGCAGACAAGGCCGTTCACTCTACGGTACTAAACGCCCTAAGAAAAAATAATTCCGTCATGATATGACGGTCGGATAAACCCAATTTTGAAAGGAGGATGACTATGCCACGTAAAGGACCAGTTGCCAAAAGAGACGTATTGCCGGATCCGATCCACAATTCCAAACTTGTGACTAAGCTTATCAATAAAATGATGGTGGACGGAAAACGCGGTACATCCCAAAGAATTCTCTATTCAGCATTTGATCTTGTACAGGAACGTTCTGGCAGGGATGCAATCGAAGTTTTTGATGAAGCGATCGAGAACATCATGCCGGTACTTGAAGTTAAAGCACGCCGTGTAGGTGGTTCAAACTACCAGGTGCCAGTAGAGGTACGTGCAGACCGCCGTACAACTCTCGGACTTCGTTGGCTCGTGAACTACGCACGTCTGCGTGGGGAAAAGACAATGGAAGAACGTCTGGCGAACGAAATTCTTGATGCTGCCAACAACACAGGCGGAGCCGTCAAGAAGCGTGAAGATACACACAAGATGGCTGAAGCAAACAGGGCATTCGCTCACTACCGCTGGTAGTCGGAGCCCCATAGCCACTTAGCTTAATTTCATCCCATTCCTGGAAGGAGAAAAGGATACAAATGGCAAGAGAATTCTCTTTAGATAAAACGCGTAATATCGGTATCATGGCCCACATCGATGCTGGTAAGACGACGACGACTGAACGTATTCTTTATTATACAGGCCGCATCCACAAGATTGGTGAAACTCACGAAGGTGCATCCCAGATGGACTGGATGGAGCAGGAACAGGAACGTGGAATCACGATCACATCCGCTGCCACAACAGCGCAGTGGGACGGTCACCGCGTCAACATCATCGATACACCAGGACACGTCGACTTCACTGTAGAAGTTGAACGTTCCCTCCGTGTACTTGATGGTGCGGTAACAGTTCTTGATGCCCAATCAGGTGTCGAGCCGCAGACTGAAACAGTCTGGAGACAGGCTACGACATACGGCGTTCCACGTGTTGTATTCATCAACAAGATGGACAAAGTCGGTGCGGATTTCGAGTATTCAGTAAGTACACTCAGGGACCGCCTGCAGGCGAATGCACACCCTATCCAGCTGCCGATCGGTGCTGAAGATGACTTCACAGGCATCATCGACCTGGTAGAGATGAAGGCATTCCACTACAACAACGACCTGGGTACGGAGATCGAAGAAATCGAAATCCCGGCTGAATATAAAGATAAAGCAGACGAACTCAGAGAGGGCCTCATCGAAGGACTCGCTGATGTGAATGAAGACGTCATGGAAAAATACCTGGGTGGAGAAGAGCTTTCAGTGGATGAACTGAAAGCTGCAATCCGCCAGGCGACATGTGATGTCGAGTTCTACCCTGTAATGTGCGGTACTGCCTTCAAGAACAAAGGGGTACAATTGCTCCTTAATGCAACAATCGACTATCTGCCATCACCACTTGATGTAAAACCTATCGTTGGACACAAAAAGGATGATGAAGATACAGAGATCATTGCGAAGCCGGATGATTCCGAACCATTTGCTGCACTTGCATTCAAAGTAATGACAGACCCATTCGTGGGTAAACTTACTTTCTTCCGTGTGTACTCCGGTACACTGGACGCAGGTTCCTACATCAGGAATACTACGAAAGACAAGCGTGAGCGTGTCGGACGTATCCTGCAGATGCATGCGAACTCCCGTCAGGAGATCTCCACAGTCTACTCTGGAGATATCGCAGCAGCAATCGGACTCAAAGATACTGGTACAGGAGATACGCTGTGTGATGAAAAGAATCAGGTTATTCTTGAGTCCATGGACTTCCCTGAACCGGTTATCCACCTGTCTGTAGAACCGAAATCCAAAGCTGACCAGGACAAGATGACAAACGCCCTCGTCAAGCTTCAGGAAGAGGACCCTACATTCACAGCCCACACTGACAATGAGACTGGACAGGTCATCATCGGTGGTATGGGTGAGCTTCACCTCGACATTCTTGTCGACCGTATGAAGCGTGAATTCAAAGTTGAGTGTAACGTAGGTGCACCAATGGTATCCTACCGTGAAACATTCAAGAAGCAGGCTTCTGTTCAAGGTAAATTCACACGTCAATCCGGTGGCCGCGGCCAATACGGTGACGTTCATGTTGAGTTCACACCTAACGAAGTCGGTGGCGGATTCGAGTTCGAAAACGCAATCGTCGGTGGTGTGGTACCACGTGAATATATCCCATCCGTAGAAGCAGGTATCAGGGATTCCATGGAAAACGGTGTGCTTGCCGGCTACCCTATGGTAGACGTCAAAGCGAAACTCTTCGATGGTTCCTACCACGATGTCGACTCCTCTGAGATGGCCTTCAAGGTGGCTGCATCCCTGGCACTCAAAGAAGCTGCTAAAGTTTGTGACCCTGTAATCCTTGAGCCGATGATGAAGGTTGAAATCGTAATGCCTGAAGAGTACATGGGAGACATCATGGGTGACGTTACAAGCCGTCGTGGCCGTGTCGAAGGTATGGCTGCACGCGGTAACGCCCAAGTCGTCAACGCATTCGTTCCACTTTCCGAAATGTTCGGATATGCGACCAACCTGCGTTCAAACACGCAAGGCCGCGGGACTTATACAATGACATTCGATCACTATGAAGAAGTGCCGAAATCAATCTCTGAAGAAATCATCAAGAAAAATAAAGGTGAATAATCAGCCCGCTTGATTTTTACGCTTGAATCATTTATAAGTGATTTAGAAACACCTCGGGCGGGTGCAGCCCGCTCCGAGTTTCAATATAAAATAAATAATAACTTTATTTAAGGAGAGGTATACGAAATGGCAAAAGAAAAATTCGACCGTTCCAAAACACATGCCAATATTGGTACAATTGGTCACGTTGACCATGGTAAAACAACTCTGACAGCTGCTATCGCGACTGTTCTTGCTAAAAGAGGTTCCGGTGAAGCTCAGAGCTATGACATGATCGACAACGCTCCAGAAGAAAAAGAGCGTGGAATCACAATCAACACTTCCCACATCGAGTATGAAACTGAAAAGCGTCACTATGCGCACGTTGACTGCCCAGGACACGCTGACTACGTTAAAAACATGATCACTGGTGCAGCTCAAATGGACGGCGGTATCCTCGTTGTTTCTGCAGCAGACGGTCCAATGCCACAAACTCGTGAGCACATCCTGCTCTCTAAAAACGTTGGCGTACCTGCGCTTGTTGTATTCCTCAACAAAGTTGACATGGTAGACGACGAAGAGCTTCTTGAACTCGTAGAAATGGAAGTACGTGAACTTCTTTCCGAATACGACTTCCCTGGCGACGACATCCCAGTAATCGCTGGTTCTGCCCTCAAAGCACTTGAAGGCGACGAAGCTTATGAAGATAAAATTCTCGAACTGATGGAAGCTGTGGATGAGTACATCCCAACTCCAGAACGTGACTCTGACAAGCCATTCATGATGCCAGTAGAGGACGTATTCTCCATCACTGGCCGTGGTACAGTTGCTACAGGTCGTGTTGACCGTGGACAAATCAAAGTCGGTGACGAAGTTGAAATCATCGGTCTTGCTGAAGAGTCCTCCAAAACAACTGTTACAGGTGTTGAAATGTTCCGTAAGCTTCTTGACTATGCTGAAGCTGGCGACAACATCGGCGCGCTTCTCCGTGGTGTATCCCGTGACGACATCCAACGTGGCCAAGTACTTGCTGCGCCTGGATCCATCACTCCACACACAGAGTTCAAAGCAGAAGTTTATGTTCTTTCAAAAGAAGAAGGTGGACGTCACACTCCATTCTTCAACAACTACCGCCCACAGTTCTACTTCCGTACTACGGACGTAACTGGTGTAGTTAACCTTCCTGAAGGTACTGAAATGGTTATGCCTGGCGACAACGTTGAAATGACAGTTCAACTCATTTCTCCAATCGCTATCGAAGACGGTACACGTTTCTCCATCCGTGAAGGTGGACGTACTGTTGGATCAGGCGTTGTAACTGACATCATCAAATAATCCAATTTTATTGGAGGAAAGAGCCGGGTCCCCCGGCTCTTTTTTTGTGGTAAATAAAGGCGTCCTCCAGCGGAGGACGCCTTTATTCTACTTATCAAATCCCAGCACTATCTTTACGAGTGCTTCGACACCGGCTTTCATGCCGCGCTCATCAATATCGAACAGCGGATGGTGGTGGGGCTGATCGGCACCGATATCTGTGTTTCTCACTCCTGTATAGAAGTAGCATCCCGGTCTTTCCTGCAGGAAGTAGGAGAAGTCTTCTCCTCCCATGGATGGTGGGTTTTCTTCGCAGGTCTTCACGTAGCTGGCATTCTTCAATACATTCAATGTGTGGTCCAGCTGACCGTTGTCATTGAGCAGTGCCGGATAGCCATCGGTATATTTTAGATGGCATTTGACGTCGAAGCTCGACTCAATCCCGCGGATGATGCCTTCGATGCGCTGCCGTACCCTTTCTTTGACTTCCTTTTCAAAGGTCCTGATTGTACCGCTGATTTCAACGGTGTTTGGAATGACATTGAAGGAGGACCCTCCATTGAAGGTAGATACGGTGACGACAGCAGATTTCAGCGGATCTATGGTTCTTGAGACGATGCTCTGCATCTGCTGGATGAGGGAGGCTGCAGCAACAACAGGATCGATTGCCTCATGGGGTTCAGCGCCATGGCCGCCCCTTCCTTCTATCTCGATCGAAAATGCATCGGCACTTGCAAATGCATAATCATAGGTATATGAGAGGGTACCGACGGGATAGAGGCTGGAGACGTGTGTTCCGAATACATAATCGATACCTTCCAAAGCTCCGTCCTCAATCATCGCTTTGGCCCCTCCAGGAAGCAGCTCTTCTGCATGCTGGTGGATGAGGACCACGTTGACGGGGAGTTCCTCTTTGTGTGCGGCCAGTATGCGAGCTGCTGTAATCAGTATTGCCGTGTGGGCATCATGGCCGCAAGCATGCATCACACCCGGGTTGGTCGATCTGTAGGGAACATCCTTTTCGTCCTGGATCGGCAGGGCATCGAAGTCGGCGCGCAGTCCGACTGTCTTATAGTCGTCACTTACATGGAGACGCGCCACAATGCCATTACCGCCTACATCCTGACGGATATCAAAGCCGAGATCCTTGATCTGCTCATATATATAACGCTTCGTATTCTCCTCTTCAAACGATACTTCAGGGTGCATGTGCATATGGCGGCGTATGGCGACCATATCCTCATAGTGCTGTTCTATTTCATTGGTCAGGTCCATCATTCGTAAGACTCCTTTTCCAGATAGTTGAATACGGATTTCAGCATGACGGACACTGCGTTCGTCAGGCCCTTTTCATCAATGTCGAATTTGCCATGATGATGCGGGTAATCCGCTTTGAAGTTGGGGTTCCGTGTCCCGGTGTAGTAGAAGGTGCCGGGCACACGCTGCAGGTAGTAGGAGAAGTCCTCGCCGCCGAGGTCCGGTTCCAGCTCCTGGACTTCCTTCACGGTGGAGACCTGCTTTGCCGCCGCCAGTACAAGATCCGTCTCATCAGTCGTATTCACTACAGGCGGATACCCCTTCATGTAGTCCAGGTCATAGGAGATGCCTGTAGTGGTGACGAGCCCTTCGAGACACTTCTTCAGCTCTGTGATCATGACATTCTGCGCCTCGGCATTGAAGGTGCGGATGGTTCCTCCGACCTCAACCTCGTCCGGGATGATGTTATGCTGGTGTCCGCCGTTGAACATCGTGATGGACAGGACGACCGGTTCCATCGGTTTCGATTTGCGGGTGACGATGTACTGCAGCTGATTGCAGAAAGAGATCGCCGCCGCCATGGGGTCGGTGGCCGCATGCGGTTTTGAGGCATGTCCTCCGCGTCCATGTATCTTTATGGTGAAATCATCAGGCATGCCTGTGGCCGTGCCATATTTATATCCGATGGTGCCGACATCGAGACTGCTTGTCACATGCTGTCCGAAAATGACATCGACGTCCTCCAGGCATCCGTCGGCAATCATCTGTATGGCGCCGCCGGGATCCACTTCTTCGGCATGCTGGTGGATGAACACCACGTTGCCCTTCAGATGCTTCCTATTCTCCGAGAGGATGCGTGCGACGGTGAGCAGCACAGCTGTGTGGGCATCGTGTCCGCATGCATGCATGACTCCGGGGACAGTGGACCTGTACGGCACATCCTTCTGGTCCTGGATGGGAAGGGCGTCGAAATCAGCCCGCAGTGCTACAGTAGGGAGGGAAGGATCGGTGATCAGCCTGCCGACCACGCCGCGTCCGCCGACACCTTCCTGTACATCGAGGCCGAGTTCCCGCAGGTATTCAGCAATATATGCGGGCGTCTGGACCTCATGGAATGAAAGTTCGGGGTACATGTGAAAATGGCGGCGCAGACGCACCATTTCGTTGTAGTGGGTTTCCGTCAGATGTTCTATCATTTCTATTTCCATTCGATCACCTGCTCGATTTCAAGTATTTTCATGAACATGGACAGACCGCTTTGCATGGCATCTTCGTCCATGTCGAATTTCGGGTGATGATGCACATAGTCGCTGTGCTTTCCAGAGTTTCCGGATCCGGTGAAGAAGAATGCGCCGGGCCGTTCATTGATGTAATAGGAGAAATCCTCCCCGATCATCAGTGGTTTGGCCTCCTCGAAGTCGAATCCCAGTGCTTCGGCTGCCTGCTGGATCACTGAGGCTTCCGATTCATGGTTGACGACTGCAGGATAGCCGAAATTATAGTCGACTTCTGCTCTCGCCCCCCGCTTTTCAGCGGTCAGTTGGGCCTCCTGATGGAAGATGTCGCGGATCCGCTCCTTCACAGCGTGGTCGAATGTCCGCACAGTCCCTATGAGTTCGGCAGAATCCGGTATGACATTGAAAGCATCGCCGGCCCGTACTTTGCCGACGGTCACGACTGCATTATCCAGTGGGGAAACCTGTCTTGAGACCGCAGTCTGCAGATTTGTGATGAGTTCTGCGGCGATGACGACCGGATCGACCGAGTTCTGGGGCTTTGCGGCATGTCCGCCCCTGCCCTGTATCCGGATCGTGAACATATCGGGGCTCGAGATGACCGGTCCCGGTTTCGTCTTGATCTGATGGGTCGGGTATTGGCTCCAGTAGTGCTGCCCGTAGACTTTGTCGATGCCTTCAAGAACACCGTCCTCCACCATCGAAATCGCGCCGCCGGGCTGCACTTCTTCGGCGAACTGGAAGATGAAGGAGACACTGCCCTTGAGATCTTCACGATTCCTGTGTACTAGTTCCAGCAAGGCGAGGAGGGTGCTTGTATGGGCATCGTGTCCGCATGCATGCATCACACCATCGACCGTCGACCTGTATGGCACATCCTTCTCATCATGGATCGGCAGTGCATCAAAGTCGGCGCGGATGGCGATGTGGGGATGGGGTGCATCGCCGATTGTGGCAAGCAGGCCGCGTCCGCCGACACCTTCCCGGACCGTAACGCCCGGGTAGCGTTTCAGGCGTTCCAGTATGTATTGATACGTCTCATCCTCCTGAAATGAAACTTCAGGATGCATGTGCATATATCGTCTGTTTTCGACCATATCAGGGAGTATGGTTTTTGCGATTTCATCTATCGTCATTTAATTCGCCTCCATAAATTATATTACATAATTTTATCAAATTTTCGCACTTTTATAAACATAATAAAACCCATGTTTTCAATTCTAAGTGAAGTTCCACTTGTGATATGATATGGGAAAGAGGAGGAGATGGACAATGTCTAAAATTTTGGACGAATATCTTGCATCGAACCTGCAGGAACTCAAGGAAAATGGGCTTTATAATGAGATCAATGTCGTAGAGGGCGCGAATGGTCCTGAAATCACGATTGAGGGGAAAAAATTGATCAACCTGTCTTCCAACAACTATCTGGGTCTGGCAACAGACGAGACATTAAAGAAGGTGGCGAAGGAAGCGATCGACTCCCATGGGGTGGGGGCAGGAGCTGTACGTACAATCAATGGAACACTTGATTTGCATGTGGAACTCGAGGAGACGCTGGCCAAATTCAAAGGGACGGAAGCGGCTGTTGCATTCCAGTCCGGATTCAACTGCAACATGGCTGCCATACAGGCCGTCATGGGCAAGGAGGACGCCATCCTATCCGATGAACTGAACCATGCATCCATCATTGACGGATGCCGCCTGTCCCGTGCGAAGATCATCCGTGTCAATCACTCTGATATGGAGGATCTCCGCAGTAAGGCGAAGGAAGCGGTGGAGTCCGGCCAGTACAGGAAAGTCATGTATATCACCGACGGCGTCTTCTCCATGGATGGGGATGTTGCACTGCTGCCTGAAATCGTCGAAATCGCAAAGGAATTCGACCTGATCACATATGTCGACGACGCACATGGTTCAGGCGTCATGGGCAAAGGAGCCGGCACAGTTAAGCATTTCGGTCTGGAGAAGGATATCGATATCCAGATGGGTACACTGTCGAAAGCGATCGGCGTCGTCGGCGGTTATGTGGCCGGCAGCCAGGACCTGATCGACTACCTGAAGGTGGCGGCACGTCCATTCCTGTTCTCCACATCACTGACTCCAGGGGATACGCGCGCAATTACTGAAGCGGTGCGCATGCTGATGGCTTCTACAGAGCTGCATGACAGAGTATGGGAGAACGGCGATTACCTGAAGGAAGGTCTGAAGAAGCTCGGCTTTGATATCGGCAATTCAGAAACTCCGATAACGCCTTGCATCATAGGGGATGAAAAGACGACGCAGGAGTTCTCGAAGCGTCTGATGGAAGAGGGCGTCTATGCGAAATCCATCGTCTTCCCGACGGTTCCGAAAGGGGCAGGCCGGGTAAGGAATATGCCGACTGCGGCGCACACGAAGGAAATGCTGGATGAGGCGCTTGCGGTCTACGAAAAGATCGGCAAGGAATTGAACGTAATCTCATAAATAAGGAGTACAGCAATGGAGCGAATTATCATAACGGGTGCGCTCGGCCAGATCGGCACGGAGCTCACCCTGAAACTAAGGGAAAAGTATGGGGAAGAGAATGTTTTGCCGACTGATATCAAGGAGCCTGAAGGGGAAGCGCTCAAGGGGAAGCCCTTTGAAGTGCTGGATGTCAGGGATCAGGAACGGATGAAGGCACTGGTTTCCGAATTCAAGCCTGATACGATGATGCATATGGCCTCATTGTTGAGTGCGACTGCGGAAAAGAATCCCCAGTTTGCATGGGAAATCAATATGGGCGGTCTGGTGAATGCACTGGAAACCGCCCGGGAATTCGGCCTGAAGTTCTTCACCCCAAGTTCAATCGGGGCATTCGGCCCGTCGACACCGAAGGAGAATACACCTCAGGTCACCATACAGCGGCCGACCACCATGTATGGGGTAAACAAGGTGGCAGGCGAGCTGCTGTGCGACTATTACCATGAGAAGTTCGGCGTGGATACGCGGGGGGTCCGTTTCCCGGGCCTGATCTCGCATGTGAAGGAGCCGGGCGGCGGTACGACGGACTATGCTGTTGAAATCTATTTTGAAGCACTCAGGAATGGACGCTATACTTCATTCATAGACAAGAGCACCAACATGGACATGATGTATATGGAGGATGCGATTGATGCAATCATCAAATTGATGGAAGCGCACCCTGGACAGCTCAAGGACCGCAATGCATTCAATGTCAGTGCCATGAGCATCAACCCTGAGATGGTGGCGAATGAAATCAGGAAGCATATTCCCGATTTCGAGCTGGACTACGATGTGGACCCTGTACGCCAGGGGATTGCAGAAAGCTGGCCGAACGCAATAGACTCCACCGAAGCAAAACGCCAGTGGGGATTCGATCCCCGGTACGACCTTGAAAAGATGACGGAAGTCATGCTCGAAGCGATACGAAATAAGTAATGAGAAGGCGCTTTGCCTTCTTATTTTTCTAATTGGGAGGCAAAATGACGCGTGTAATTTTATTTGATAAAGACGGGACGCTGATGGACTATCAGAAGGTATGGACCCCTTATGCAAAGCGGTCCATTGAAGCATTTGCACAGGAGTTCGACCGCCATGACATCAAGGATGAGCTGGCGCACAGGCTGGGCCTGATCGATGGGGAGATTGCACCGAACTCCATACTCGCAAGCGGCACAGGAGAGACCATCCAGAATTATTTCGAACGCTACCAGAAGGGTGGCGGTGAATGGATGAAAGCCTTCTATGAAAAGAACCTCGATTCATTGCGCGACAGCATGGAACTGATAGAGGGCGCAGGGGACGTACTGCACCATCTGGCGGGGGAAGGTTACAAGAATGTCATAGTGACAAGCGACAGCCGCCTCTCGACCGAATATTTCGTACGCAAGTTCTCCCTGGAGGATGTCGTGCACGATGTGGTCGCAGGGGATGATTCCGAGTTCCACAAGCCGGATATACGCATCCTCAATCCGTTGTTCCATAGATATGACTATGCCCTCAGGGAGATGGTGATGATCGGGGACAACCGGGCGGATACGATGCTTGGCTATGAACAGGGTCTGCGGACCATAGGCGTGCTCAGCGGAACCAGCCGCAGGGAAGATATGGAAGGCGCCGACATCATACTCGACAGTGTGACCGAAATCATCCGGGGTGGGCGTTTCATCATGGCTGAAGGTGGCAGGAGTGATGCATGAAACGTTCATGAAACTTGCGATTGAAGAGGCGAAGAAGGCAGAAGCGCTTGGTGAGGTGCCGATCGGGGCGGTCATCGTCCATGATGGGGCGGTCATCGCCCGCGGCCATAACTTGAGGGAGACGTCACAAAATCCGTTGACCCACGCAGAAGTCATCGCCATCAATCAGGCCAGCGAGGTGGTCGGATCTTGGCGTCTTGAAGACTGCACGCTGTATGTCACACTGGAACCGTGCGTCATGTGTTCGGGTGCCATCGTGATGAGCCGCATCCCCCACGTCGTCTATGGAGCGAAAGATCCGAAGGGCGGTACGGTGGACAGTCTGATGCACCTTCTCGGGGAACCACGATTCAACCACAGGGCAGCGGTCACAGGCGGAATCCTGGAAGCGGAGTGCGGCGGGATGTTAAAATCATTCTTCAGAGCATTGAGGGAAAAGAGAAAAAAATAGCCAGTAGATTAAATTTTCTGATAAAATGAAGTAAAACTAATAGAGGGAGTTTTAGAAGGCTTATGGTCAAACTAATCGCATTGGATATGGATGGGACGCTGCTTGGTCCCAATCATGATATCAGCCGCCGGAATATGGAGGCGATCAATAAGGCGATGGAACGCGGTGTACAGGTCGTTGTAGCCACAGGACGTGCATTCTACGAAGCACATGGCATCATCAGGGAGCTTGAGACACCATTGCCATACATCTGTCTGAATGGGGCCGAAGTACGCAATGAATCGCATGAAATCCTGTCCACCAATGCATTGAATACAGAGCTGATCCATAAAGTTGCAGATGTGTTCCGTGCGGAGGATATCTTCTATCAGATCTATACGGACCGTGCAATCTACACTTCAAGCGTCGAGCGGGATATAGAGATATTCATGGACCTTGCAGGCCAGATGGGCCACCTTGCGAGTGAGGAGCGGATCAGGAACTTCATGGAAGAAAGGCTCGAACGCGGAACGCTGATAGAAACGGATGACTACCGGTCGATATTCGAAAGTGAGGACGAGAATATATTGAAGCTCCTTGCTTCTTCATCGAGCCGTGCGAAACTCGTACGTGCTAAAAATGAACTGAATGAAATCGGCAACCTCGCCGTATCTTCATCCTCGGCGGGCAACATCGAGCTGACGCATGAAAATGCGCAGAAGGGGATTGCTCTGGCCCACATCGCAGAAATCATGGGCATCGATATGAAGGATGTGATGGCAGTCGGCGATAACCTGAACGACATCTCCATGCTCAAACGTGTCGGCACAGCAGTTGCCATGGGCAATGCAGCTTCGGAAGTCAAAGGCATCGCGGACAAGGTGACGGCGACCAACATCGAAGATGGTGTCGCCCTGGCCATCGAAGAGGCGCTTCATTCACTTGAAGAGAAACAGGAAGCCCAGGCCGGTGAATCGGCCGAATCATAGAATGGGGAGGAACGCCCCCTATTCGTGACGGAACAGAATAATAAATGGCAATTGTTGCCGCAACATCATCAAAGATGTCCGCTTCCATTTATGGAAACGGGCATCTTTCTATATGCTCTGAAGGCTGGTTTCAGGGTGGGCGTCTTCCTCTGCTGGTTCACGCTCGAGTTCCCCGGGCTCCGCCTTGGCCGCAATATACATCCTTTTCGATTTGGCGAGGAGTCCTTCATTGAAGAAAAGCAGGACTACCGCAATCATCAGGACTGCACTGGCGGCATTGATCAGCCAGTAGAGCTCAAAATCATAGAGGAAGCCATAGAAGATTGCGCCGACCGGCATGATGCTCATGGAACATAGGTTCATGACTGAAAATACCCGTCCTTTGACATGCTGCGGAGTGACGAGCTGGACGAAGAGGTTGATGGGTATATTGATGAACTGCAGCGCCAGGGCAATACCGATTCCGACACTTCCGATGATGAGTATGTGGGAGATGATGCCCCCATTGAGGTACAGCGGCAGAAGATAGAGGACCACCAGGCCGGCAAATGCCAGCATCCCGCGCTTCATGAGGAGGAAGGGGTGGTCAAGTCCTCTCATCCTGGCGACCGCCACGCCTCCGGCAAGCACCCCCAGGCCGCCGATCGCATTGATGATGCCGACCGTCCCAGGCTGCAGTGACAGCTCATGAATCATCATCTTCTCCGGAAAGATCGTTATGACGCCCGCCATGAAGTTGATCAGTGCACCAATGAGCAGAAGGGGTTTGAAGACTTCATTCCCCGCGATGAAAATGAAGCCCCGGCTGATGTCGCGTTTGAATCTGTCCATCCCTCCGCCCTCATCATTATTTTCCACATTCTCCTCTCTGGTGGAGTGGAGCGTGAAGTCCATAAGGAAATCGAGGGCGGCGGAAATGATGTAGGCGATGAGGAAGATCATGATGATGTTGCTGAAACTCAGCAGTCCGAACAGCGCACCGCCAAGGATGGGGCCGAGGATGACCGTCGATGAGAGGATGGCAGAAGTGTACCCCATCACCTTCTGTATCCTATCCTTATGGAAAAGTTCGGTCATGGCAGCCTGAAAGGCATTGGAGATGAATGGCTCGATCATGGAAGTCAGGAATGTGACCATGTAGATGGCCAGCAGGGTGACGTCATACATCGTCGTGTAGAGGAAGAAGCCAAGGAGTATGATGCTGTTCATGGTCTCGCCTGTAATGATGATCCTCCTCTTATTTCCGAAGTCGCTCAAGACGCCGGAAAATGGCAGCAGGAGTACGGTGGTGGCAATGCTGATCGCCATGTTGACCGAGAAGTAGAGTGCCGATCCTGTTTCATACAGGATGTAGTAGCTCACGGCGAACAGGTAGACATATTTCCCGACGCTCAGGACGAAGCGGCTCAAGGCGTAGACAATGAAGTTGAGACGTTCCTGCATGGGCAACTTTTTATCAAAAACCATTTCCCCACCCCTTTGTTTAATTTAATTAAACTTATTATAATGCCGAAATGGTTGCTTGTCAATTAAAAGTTTAATATAATTAAACTATAATATTTTGGAGATGAGATTATGACTTTGGGAAAACGCATCAGACAGTTGCGGAAAGAAAGGAATATGACGCTGGTGGATCTGGCAGGCGGCAAGATCACCAAGGGTATGCTGAGCCTTATAGAAAATGACAAGTCACAGCCTTCCATGACGACGCTCTCCCATATTGCGAAGAAGCTTGATGTCTCAATCGGCTACCTCACCCGTGAAGGAGATGAGGAGTGGACACGGCAGATGTTGGCCGAAGCCGATTTCAGCCATTACTTCTCATTCCCTTTCGAGCATATAGAAAAGAATATTCTGCCCCACCTCGACCGTGTTTCCCAGGGCAGTAAGGGGATGGATCTATACAACATCATCCGCATCTACTACAGGTATAAGGGGGAGCATGCGACTGCAGACGAATATACGGAAAAAATCGGCAATTTCTACAGGCGCATCGGCATAGAACATCTCGTCGTGAAGAACAGGCTGAATGATGCCATTTCCCTCATGTACAGCCAGGATTATACGGAAGCCTACAACCGGCTGGTCGATTCTGAGGCGGAGGTCATGGAATTCAAGGCGTATGACCCGCATCTCGAATTGGAATACGTCTATCTGAAGGGCATCTTTTCCGTCCCGGTCGATATGGGGGAATGCATCCCTCTCGCCAACAGAGTGATTGAGCTGTCCTATGACATGGAGAACTTCAAATACTTCTTTTCAGCCAATATGATCCTCGGATACTACTATGGGCTTGAGGGGGATATGGAGAACCATGGGAAGTATGAGGAACACCTGAAACAGTACCTTCAATTCAACAGCCAGGAAAAATATGAGCTTGAACTGATTGATGCAGACCATCCCATCACGGTCTTCCATGTACTGGTTGACGATGCGCAGCAGCGCGCCGATCTATATGAGGCATATGTCAGGAAGATCGAAGCACATCACGAAGCTGGCAGCATACAGTCCAGCAATATGGCGTTCTACCATCCATTGTTCCTGCTCGAAATGGCCTATTTCAAAAAGGACTACAGGATGGTAGTTGAGAACTATAAGGAAGGAATGTACATCCGTTCGGCCGCGCAGCACCCGATCGATCGCATCATCATGGCCACCCGCTCGTGCATCTACCCGCTCAGCCTGCACCACCTTGGAGAGGGGCGGCAGGCCAGAGAGGCATTCGAGAGGATAGAAGAGACCATCGAGGATATAAAGCATTCCGTCTTCACGAAGGAATTCTCCATGATACGGGACATCATTTTTGAGGAAAACCGGGGTATGGTGCCGAAGGAAAAGTGATGTAAGAGCATGCTTTCAGACTTTGGTTTGTAGTATTCAAGTAAGATGGCAGGAAATATGCACTTGTTTTCATGCTGAAATTCCGGGTAGTCTGATAATATTGAAGTTTTTAAAGCGGAGGAGATTCAATGAAGGAAATCGTACGACGGGTACCATACTTCCATATACAATCATGCCGGCAGGAGGTGGGAAGCCTATGCTGACTGCAGTGTTGACGCTGCTCCTCGGCATTGTAGTGATCTTCGCGATAATTGTAGCCAATGGCTACTTTGTCGCCCAGGAGTTCGCCTACATGTCTGTCGACCGTTCGAGGCTGGGGGCATTGGCCGATCAGGGAGACAAGGCGGCCGAAAGTGCTCTGACCGTTACAAAACGTACGTCCTTCATGCTGTCCGGTGCGCAGCTGGGCATCACAGTGACGGGACTGCTCATCGGTTATGTGGCAGAGCCCCTTGTCGGGCAAAGCCTTGGGATTCTGCTCGGGGGCGTCGGTGTGCCGGCTGCTGTGAGCATCTCAGTGGGTACTGTGGCAGCTTTGGCTCTGTCCACAATCGTACAGATGATCTTTGGTGAGCTGTATCCCAAGAACCTCGCCATTGCGAACCCAGAACCATTGGCACGGAACCTTGCCCGCTCGACGAATATGTACCTTGCAGTTTTCGGCTGGCTGATAAAATTCTTCGACTGGTCAGCCAATAGTGTACTTAGACTTTTTAGGATTGAACCGGTGCATGATGTCGACAGCAGTGCGACAGCACGTGATCTTGAACATATCGTTGCAGATTCCAGGGAAAGCGGCGACCTGCCTGAAGGGCTGTCGATGATGCTCGACCGCATCCTTGATTTTCCGCAGCAGGATGTCGACCACGCCATGGTCCCCCGTTCACGGACGGATATAGTGGGGCCGGATACATCCATCGGCCAGGTACGTTCGATGATGGCAGAAGCACATACGCGTTATCCCGTCATCAATGATGAGGATGAGCCAGTCGGGGTAGTGCACCTCACCGATATATTGGGGGATGCATCTGACGATGCCCCGGTAACTGAAATCATGCAGCCGCCGCTCGTGGTTCCCACTCTGATGGCACTGCCTGAAGCACGTTCCAATATGGTTGAAACCGAAAATGATCTTGCTTGCGTCATCGATGAGTACGGCGGTTTTATCGGCATCATAACATTGGAGGACCTCTCCGAGGAGCTGGTGGGCGAAATTACGGATGAGCACGATGATGAAGTACCTCCAGCTGTAGAGACGGAGGAGGAAAATAGTTGGCAGATGAATGGAGATCTTCCTATAGACGAAGCGGAACGCGAGATCGGCCATCAGTTGCCGGCAGGTGAATATGAAACCATCGCAGGTATGGTCATTGCCCATTTCGGCAACCTGCCGGATGTGGGGGAGGTTGTGAATATTGAGCTGCCGATCGATCCAGCCGATTTCATACACGATGACCCAATCAGACGCTACCTCGTGGCAGAGGTGAAGGAAGTGGATAAGCATGTTCCCACTTCTGTTTCACTGACCCTCCATGTGTTGGAAAGTGACGAAGCGGATGCAGCTTCATCCGCACTCAAGCAGCAGAGGAGTGACAGAGATGACTAATCCATGGATTGTCCTGTTAGTGACAGCAGCACTGATCGCCTTGACGGCATTTTTCGTAATCATCGAGTTTGCCCTCCTGGGCGCCCGCCGGCATAGGCTTGAAGAGACAGCCGTCACGAGCCGTGGCGCCCGCGCTGCATTGAAATCCGTGAACGAGCTTACTGTAATGCTCGCTGGTGCACAACTCGGTATAACGGCGTGTACTTTCGCGCTTGGTGCCGTGACCAAACCGGCAGTTGATTCCTGGCTTTCCCCGCTGTTTACAGAAATCGGGCTTCCCTATTGGCTGGCAGATGGCACATCGTTCTTCCTTTCTCTGCTGGTCGTGACATTCCTGCACCTGGTAATCGGTGAAATGGCGCCAAAATCATGGGCGATCGCCCATCCCGAGAAATCGGCGATCATGGTCAGCCCGCCAGCCCGGGCATTCGTTTGGGTCTTCAGGCCCCTTCTTAAATGGGTCAATGACATTGCCAACCGTCTCGTCAAGCTTTCAGGGGTGGAACCGGTTGAAAGTGCAGCCGTCGGTGGTCAGGATGCTGCAACAATGCGCCACCTCGTAGAGCATTCTGCACAGGCGGGGACGCTCGATGCATCAATGCGTACTCCAATATCAGGCGCGTTGGATCTGGAAACCTTGAAAGTGGATGACCTTGTTGCGGAAGGAAGGCAGCCGACAGCCGTTCCTTCCGATGCAACGGTCCGTGAGCTCCAGAAGGCAACAGAGCAGTCCGGACATAAACGTATTCTTGTAATGGATGACGAGGAGGGAGCCCCTCTTGTAATCCATGTGAGGGATACACTGCTTGAAGCCGGAGAGCGCCCAGTGAAGGAAATAGCCCGCCCCGCCTTTATACTTGAATCGGGCACGCTGGTGCATGAAGGCCTGAGGCGCATGCGTCAGTCGAGCGAACAGCTGGCCGTAGTAATGGATGGTTCGAAGTTCATCGGAATCATGACCATCAATGATGCATTGAATAATATCCTGCCGGCTGCAGGAGAAAGGCAGCACTAGTCATATAAGATCAATTCAACAAATAGAGGCCAGCGCATGTGCGCTGGCCTCTATTTCTATTTGATATGCCATATCCGCCGTGGAACGGGGAACTTTTTACTTTTGATATGACATCCTGCTGAAGGCGTCGTGCTGGTGAATGCTCTCTTCATTGCGGCATTCGAGTTCGAAGCCTTTGACCCAGTCGAGTTCGACAAGATCATAGGCGATCAGGCGGATGAGGTCCTCTACAAAGCGTGGATTTTCATAGGCACGTTCTGTGACCATCTTCTCGTCTGTACGTTTCAATATCGGATAGAGCTGGGATGATGCATTGATTTCGAGCAGTCCGTACAGCTGCTCCTTATGATCTTCCGGCAGGTCCGCGTCCGGATCGATATCAAGCAGCACCTTCACGTACCCGCGTTGATTGTGTGCACTGTATTCGCTGATTTCCTTCGAACATGGGCACAGTGTAGTCACCATCGCCGTCATTCCGAGCTGTTTGTGCTCGACGCCGGAATCGGAAATCCTCATGGAATATTCGACGTCTGCATGGGCCATACCGCTGAGCATCGTGTGTGGGCTTGGTTTTGAGAAATACCATTTCCCCGAGCCTGTGACTTCAGCCTCGTCCTGATGCATGCGTACGCGCAATATTTGAAGTACGTTTTCCAAAGTGTCGAAAGTAAGTGGTACGCCGCCGTCATTCTCGGTTTCCAGGGATTCGAGGATACGGCTCATGTTGATGCCTTTTTCATTCCTTCTCAAGCTGGTGGCAAGCTCGAAGGTTCCGACGGACTGGAAGTCGCCGATGACTACAGGATAGCTCAGATTGTTGATGCCGACGGAATCGACTTCAAACAGGAAATCCTTCTTCGAGCTCTGCAGGTCTACCATCATTTCCTTCTCTACGGGTTTCGTGCCTTCGATCGGCTCGACGGACCCGAAGTGCCTGAAACGTGCTTCTCTAGTACTAAGATCCAATTGTTCCATGTGTCTACTCCTTAATCTATATCATAACTGTAGAATGTTTCATTCTTCATCCACATCTGGCGGGCTGCTTCGCTCTCCTGCGTGTTGCCGGCAAGCGTCTTGAGCAGGGGGCCGGTCTGTGATTCGTGGGCTGCCATGATCTTCTCTTTGCGTTCTTCGTATCCTTCGATATTGACGACGATGTCCGGCTCGCCAAGATCCTGAAGGGTGTTATTGCTGAAGGCGACGAGCTGCAATGCCGGGCGTTCTGATGCCGGCATTTCCGATACGGCCTCTATGACTGCCTCTGCAGTGGCTTCATGGTCCGGGTGGACGGAATAGCCGGGGTAGAAGGTGATGATCCGGCTCGGCTCGAGCTCATCGATCATATCCCTGACGACGCCCTTCAAATGGCCGGGCGGCTCGAATTCGAGTGTCTTGTCCCGGTATCCGAGAAGCCTGAGATCATCAAGTCCGATCAGGCGGGCGCTTTCCTCGACTTCCCTTTTGCGTATCTCATGCAGTGATTCCCGTGTTGCGAATGGCGGATAGCCGAGGTTTCTTCCCATATCGCCGAATGTCAGGCAGGCATATGTCACCGGCACTCCCATGTCCACATAGCGGCTCATTGTACCGCTCACTCCGAAAGCTTCATCATCGGGGTGCGGGAAGATGACGAGTACTTGTCTTTCTTTTTCCATAGCGCTGCCTCCTATTTAAAGAATTCTTTCGTAGAAATTTCAAGTGCACTTGCGAGTTTGCCTTCATAGTTGAAGCCGTGCATGATGAATTCGTTGTTCTCGTTGACTTCGAAATGTGTGAGGCCAAGCACATAGACCCAGCCGCCGTTGTCGAGCTTCAGGCCGACGCGGTACTGGCCCTCGCCGCCGCCCCTGATGGCGCCCTGGGTGTAGTTGACGGGGACGTTCCTCAGGAACATGCCCGTATTGAACACCTGGTCATCCAGATGGCTTGCATACATGCCGCTCGTCACTTCCACGTGGATGTATACCTTCTTGTCCTGATAGCTGTTCAAAAGCTCCTGTACCTGTTCGCGATTGATCTTCTCCATAGTGTGAAACGCTCCTTAAAATAGCATACACAAAAGAGATAGGCGGGCTATCTCTTTTGTGACTGTGACTATATCTGTTCTTCTGTAACTTCAATCTGCTCCACAGTATTGGCTGCACCATGGCGGACGACGCCGACATGTTCGTTCATCTTCCAGCCGTTCTTGATGGCTGATGTGACGAATGCCTTGGCGTTCTTGATCGCCTCAAGCGGCTCCTGGCCGTTCGCGAGGTTTGCCGTAATGGCCGCTGCGAATGTGCATCCGGCACCGTGGTTGTAGGAAGCGTCTATCTTATCGCTTGAAAGGAGGTGGAATGCTTTGCCATCATAGTATACATCCACAGCCTTTTCGCCTTCTATTTCAGAGCCGCCTTTGATGATGACGTGCTGTGCACCTTTGGAATGGATGACTTCCGCGCATTTCTTCGCGGCATCCAGCGTTTTCGGCGTTTTGTATCCGGCGAGCTGCCCCGCTTCAAAGAGGTTCGGCGTCACGACTGTCGCGTGCGGAAGCAGGTGCTCGACCATCGCATCGACAAGGCCCGGGTTGAGGACTTCGTCATCGCCCTTGCAGACCATGACCGGATCCATCACGAAATATTTCGCATCGCTGTCGAGGTAGGCATTCTTGCTGCGCTCGATGACCTCTTCCGACGGCAGCATGCCCGTCTTTATCGCGTCTGGTGAAATGGAGAGTGCTGTCGCAATCTGTGTGTCAACGACATCGAGTGGGATTGGATTGACACCATGGGACCATGTTTCGGGGTCCATCGTCACAATCGTAGTCAGTGCCGTCATGCCATACGTTTCATGTTCCTGGAATGTCTTCAGGTCGGCTGCAATGCCTGCGCCGCCACTTGTATCTGAACCTGCAATTGTGAGTGTCTTTTTAAGTGCCATGAGTTAGATTCCTCCAATGTCATTAATAATGATATTTTACTATAATGAAGGGTATATTTCTAGAGACATGCTTGCTTAAATGATATAATCAAACTTTAGACAGAGGTGAGAATCATGGAATGGGAAGATGTCTTCCAATCAGTAAAAGAAGAGAACGACTTTTCCGAACTGGAATCGACACTTGAAGAGAAATATGAATCGGGGGAAGTGTTCCCGCCGCGTGAGCAGATATATACGGCCTTTGAGCTTACACCGTTTGAAAATGTGAGGGTCGTCATACTGGGACAGGATCCCTATCACGGGAAAGGCCAGTCCCATGGGCTTGCATTTTCAGTCAATGATGGTGTGAAGATACCGCCTTCCCTGAGGAACATGTATAAGGAGCTGGAATCGGACCTCGGCATCAGAAGGACGACCGGCAGCCTGAAGGACTGGGCAAAAGAAGGCGTACTGCTGCTCAATACAGTACTGACCGTCGACGCCAACCAGGCGAACTCCCACCGTGGACTTGGCTGGGAGCCGTTTACGGACGGCATCATCAGCCATGTGTCGGACAGCCTGGAGCATGTGGTGTTCATCCTCTGGGGTAAACCTGCACAGAAGAAGGAGAAGCTGATCGATGCCTCCAAGCACTGCATCATCAAGTCGACCCACCCAAGTCCCTTGTCCGCCCATAGGGGGTTCTTTGGCACCCGTCCATTCAGCCGGGCCAATGACTACCTGGAGGCGCATGGCAGGAAACCGGTGGACTGGAGTGAACAGGAATGAGGCAGGAAATCATTGCGGAACTGAAGCAGGAGCTCCACAGGATGGAGGTGGCCAGCCAGCCGCATGAATTCGAAAAGCACCTCTATGCGATGGAGCGGCTGCTCGGGCTGCTGGAATCGGACGCGGGCAGCGTGCAGCATGGGGCTCCGTCGACCGGTCCACAGGATAAGCAGGCGATGTCGGAGCACGACCGCCTGATGCTCGAACAGATGGGCGGCAAGGTGGCCGGAACGAAGCCGGTATCAGCCCCAACAGCACCGGCCCGGGAAACGCTCAGGACAGACGACGGTTTCGGCAACGGCGATTCGCTGTTCGATTTCTAGATTGATTCAAAGGAGAAAAGGCAATGAAGACTTTCATCATACTCGGGGCAATCAATGCATTCATATCGGTTGCGCTCGGAGCCTTCGGGGCACACGGCCTCGAAGGGAAGATCAGTGAGCATTACATGAGTGTCTGGGAAAAGGCGGTATCCTACCAGATGTACCACGCACTCGGACTTATGGCGGTCGGCATCCTCGTCCAGGCGACGGGAGCGCCGCTGCTCGGGGCAGCCGGATGGCTGATGCTGCTCGGCGTCATCTTCTTCAGCGGCTCCCTATACATTCTCGCGGTCAGCGGCATCTCAATACTCGGTGCCATCACGCCGATCGGCGGTGTACTCTTCCTGGCCGGATGGATATGCCTCATCATCGGCATGATCAGGCTGTAATATCTCATCAGACTCCACTGCGGTGGGGTCTTTTTTTATGCTTAAAACCCAAAGTGCATGTTTACATCTTCTGCATATTGGTATATACTTATATACATAACTATATAACCAGTTAGGAGGGGTTCGTATGGCGGGGGTGCTCAATGACAAGAAGCCCATCTTTGAGCAGATCAAGGATTGGATCAGCGACCAGATCATCGATGGGACGCTCAAGGCGCATGACAGGATTCCTTCCACAAATGAAATCGTCCAGTTCTACAAGGTGAACCACCTGACGGTGGCAAAAGGCGTCAATCAGCTCGTCGATGAAGGGGTCATCTATAAGAAGCGGGGGGTCGGCATGTTCGTCGCCCCGGAGGCAAGGGACGTACTGCTCGACGGCAGGAAGGAACGCTTCGCTGCCGAATACTTGCGCCCGATGATCGAGGAAGCGGAGAAGCTGGGCTTTACCAGGCAGGAGATTGAAGGATTGATTCATGAGATGGAGGGGAATATGGATGTCGAATAGTGTATTGGAAATCAAAAATGCGTCCTTGAACATAAAGAAGGATACGATACTGGAGGACGTCAGCCTGAAGATGGAGACGGGCAGGGTCTATGGGCTGCTCGGCAGAAATGGCGCAGGAAAGACATCATTGCTGTCACTGATCGCCTCCTTCAGGAAACCGACACGTGGGGTGGTGACGATCGACGGACAGGATCCGTATGAGAATGCCGAGCTGATGCCCAAGGTGGATTTCCTCTACGAAGCCGACTACTCTGAAGAATACCGGACACCTGAGGATTTCTGCAGAATGACGAAGCGGTACAAGGAGGATTTCGATACCGATTATGCGTATGAACTGCTCGATGGCTTCAAGATCGATCGCAGGAAGGCGCTCAACCGCATGTCGAAGGGGCAGCAGGCCGCGGTGAATGCGGTGCTCGGTCTTGCATCGAACGCGCCAATCACCATTTTTGACGAGGTGACGAACGGCATGGATGCCCCTTCCCGGGAGTACTTCTACCAGCAGGTGGTTGAAGCGAACGCACGCAGCCCGAGAATCCTGATCCTCTCGACCCACATCGTGTCAGAGATGGAATATCTGTTTGATGAAATCATCATCATCCATCAGGGGAGGGTGATGATGCAGGAACCGCTGGATACATTCCTTGAGCGCGGCTTCAGGGTCACGGGCCCGAAGGAAAAGGTGTCGGATTTCACCCGTGGTATGGATGTGCTTGCGAGCGAGCATCTCGGGCCGACGCAGTCGGACATGGTGCTCGGACATCTGGAAGAGCCGCAGAGGCAGGAGGCGCAGTCACGCCATTTGAACATTGCACCTTTGAAACTGCAGGAATTGTTTATAAGAATGACTGAAGACAGGGAGGGTGTATAATGGACAATAAACTGAAACTGGCAACAATGGACTTTTCGAAGGAGATTGCGAAGTGGACGATGTGGTATCTGCCGGTCATGGCTGTGATATATATCCTTGTATCGCTGTTCGTCAATGAGACCGAAGTGAATGAGATGTCGTTCTATGCGATGGCATCATCCGCCAACCGCATCTTCATGCTTGTAGCGGGAATATTGGCGGTATTCATGTTCCTGGAACTCGCAATCAGCCTTGGTCTGACGCGTAAGACTTTCCTCAATGCCATGATTCTGACAGGTGGGGTGGTGACGGTCGGCCTGGCAGTCGTGACATGGATCCTGTCCCTCATCCTCGGCATGATGCCGTGGTTTGGAGATGGCATCGTCGCAGCCGACACGGCCGCCGGCCCGCTGGCCCATATCATCTCGCACCTGATGACGACGTACGTGTTCTTCCTGGCCGGCTTCATCATCAGCATCGGTTTCTACCGTGGTTTCCTCGGGGGCATGATCGCCATCGTCCTCAGCCTCGGCATTACAATCGCAATCGATGCAATGTGGACATTCCAGACTGCAGGGACGGTCTTCAATATGGAGATGGGGGAATATGGATCAAGTAATCTGTTGCTGACCATAATATTCAGCATCCTGCTCATCCTCTTCACCATTGCAGTACTCCAGTCCCTCATCCGTTCCGTGCCTGTCAAAGTGAAATAGAAAAAAGACCTCCCCGTCATGGACGTGATCCATGCGGGGAGGTCTTTCTATTTCAGGTGGTCAGGCGTTACTGCTTGCCTCCGCCTTTATTTTTACGGTTCTTGAACTTTCTGATTATGAATGGCAATGCCAAAGGGATGAGTCTGCGAAGTAGACGGCCCATCTTGATTCCTCCCAACTCTCTCGATAAGTGTATTTATTTATATATAGCCACATGAGGGTATATTGAAACCTGAAACTTATCTGAAGAAGGCGGACAGGGAGTCCGTCGGCAGATGAACACCTACGAAGAAGTCGCCGAAGTCGCCGTAGCGTGCGGACACTTCATCGAATCTCATTTCATAGATCAGTTTCTTGAACTGCAGCATATCATCGGAGAAGAGGGTCACACCCCATTCATATTCGTCGAGGCCGATGGAGCCCGTGATGAACTGCCTTACCTTGCCGGCATAGCTGCGGCCGATCATGCCATGCGAACGCATCAGTTCACGACGCTTCTCCATATCCAGCATGTACCAGTTGTCGTCTCCCTGCCGGCGCTTGTCCATCGGGTAGAAGCAGATGTACTTCGATTTTGGAACTTCCGGATAGAGGCGCTTCCTGACGAATTCGTTCTGGTAAGGGTCTTCGCCGGAATCTTTCGCCAAATAGTTGCTGAGCTCGACGATGGAGACATATGAGTAGGACGGGATGAGGAAATCACTGATCTGGAGCTTGTTGAATTCGAGCTCCAATGTATTGAGTTCATCGATCGTCGGACGCAGCATCCATAGGATCAGATCCGCCTTCTGCCCAGTGATGTTATAGAAGGAATAGCTGCCTTCATTCTTCTGGTGCACTTCCTCCTGGCGTTCGAGGAATCCCTTCAATTCCGATACGAGAGTGTTCAATTCTTCCTCTTCAAGCAGACGGAGGGATGGCCAGTCGACGTTGTAGAGAAGGTGAAGGCTGTACCAGCCATCGAGTGTTTGTGCAGCTTCATTCATTTGTGTATCTCTCCTTTTTTTCATATCTCTCTCCATCTTACTCCATAAGAAAACGTTTTAAAAGCAGAGAGGGATGAAATAATGTGACAGAAAGAGTATAATATGGCGTATGTAAAGGCTAACCAAGGAGGATATTATGAGTCAATTTCTAGATAATCTCAAATCTAACCTGGAAGATAGAAACATAGAAATCGTTTTTCCGGAAGGTACGGATCCACGGATCCTCACCGCTGCTGTGGAACTTGCTGAGACAACATACGTCAAACCGATCGTCCTCGGAGACGAGTCCGGGATAAAGGCCCTGGCCGAAAAAGAGGGCCTGGACATCAGCAAACTCGAAATGATCGATCCAGCCACCTACGAGGATAAACAGATGCTCGCAGATGAGTTCGTGAAACGCCGTAAAGGCAAGGTGACGTCGGATCAGGCACTCGAAATATTGAATGATGTCAACTACTTCGGCACGATGCTCGTATACACGGGACGGGCCAAAGGCCTTGTATCCGGTGCAGTGCATTCCACTCCCGACACGGTGCGCCCGGCGCTCCAGATCATCAAGACGAAGCCTGGTGTGACCCGTACAAGCGGTGTATTCTTCATGCTGCGCGGCGATGAGCTGTATGTCATGGGAGACTGTGCCATCAATCCTGAGCTGAACGCAGAAGAGATGGCTGAAGTTGCTGTGGAAGCGGCAAAGACGGCAAAAAGCTTCAAGATGGACCCACGGGTTGCACTGCTGAGCTTCTCTACAAGGGGATCTGCAAAGACGGAAGAGACGGAAAAGGTGAAGCTCGCAACGCAATATGCGAAGGAGAAGCTGCCTGAAGTCCCGATCGATGGAGAGCTCCAGTTCGATGCAGCCTTCGTTCCAAGCGTGGCCGAAAAGAAGGCGCCCGATTCCGAATTGAAGGGCCGTGCGAATGTATTCATATTCCCTTCCCTAGAAGCCGGCAACATCGGCTATAAGATCGCCCAGCGCCTTGGCGGCTTTGAAGCCTATGGGCCAATCCTCCAGGGGTTGAATCAGCCGGTCAATGACCTTTCCCGTGGATGTTCCAAGGATGAAGTCTTCAACCTTGCACTGTTCACTGCCACACAGGCGCTGACACAGGACGATGCATAGGCTGTTCCGGGAACACTGGCACTATGTGCCGATTGAAACGACACCCCATCCTTACATGTCATTTGCCATGGATGATGTGCTTCAGGAGATTGTGAGTACAGATGGTGTGCCGAAGTTCAGGGCATGGGTCCATCATCCCTATGTCATCCTGGGACTGCATGATGCACGGCTGCCCCATCTCACGGATGGGCTTTCCTATCTGGAAGAGGCTGGATTCGACTATATCGTGAGGAACAGCGGCGGCCTTGGTGTTGTGCTCGACACGGGTGTGCTGAATGTTTCGCTCATCCTTCCGAAATCGTCAGCTGCCCAGATTGATGAGGGATACGATATGATGCTGGAGCTTGTCCGGGAAGCCTTCCCGGATACGGAAATAGAAGCGTATGAAATTGAGCACAGCTACTGCCCCGGCAGCTATGATCTGAGCATCGATGGGCGGAAGTTTGCAGGAATCTCCCAACGGAGGATCAAGCAGGGTGTCGCCGTACAGATCTATCTGTGTATTACGGGGAGTGGGGCCGAGCGCGCTGAAATAATGCGTAATTTCTATGAGGCGGCCAAGAAAGGGGAGGACACGAAGTTCTCCTACCCGGACATCCACCCTGGTGACATGGCTTCGCTGAATGAACTGCTCGGTACGGAGCTTACTGTTGATGGTGTGCTCGAGCGCATGCTCGACATCATCCGCAGGGATGGGCGCCTTGAACCGCTCCCGGATATGGATGCAGCAATGCGCGACCGCTACCATCATCATATAAACCGCATGAAGCAGCGGAATAAGGATATCCGTTCGGAAAAAGAAGATATGAAATGAAAAGACCTTCCATTACATTAATGGAAGGTTTTTGTCTGCTGCAGCATGAAGGAGTACGGCGCAACGATCTGGATGCGGGCGTTTAACTCTTCCATGGGGTGGAATATACCCTGTAAAAGGAGTGGATATGAATGGCTGACGAAAAGAATAAACGAATGACCACTGAAGAAGAAGAGGAAATGCTCAAACATCAGAAGGAACGCGGACTGGAAGATGAAGTCAAGGAGGACGTCCCTCCGGATAATCCGCCAAGCCAACGGGGCAAGGAGGAGGCCGAAAGGAAAGAGGATGTGCAGAAGCAGAAGGATGAGAAGCGGCCGCTCCACAACGAAGAGGATAAGTAGCATCTTCCAATCCGCATACAGTACAGGGCTGCCTGCCTTTGGCAGCCCTGCTTTTTGTGATATCATAGGGGCATAGGAGGGCAGTGGGATGACAATCAGTGAATATGGCAAAAAACAGCTTGTAGAAGAGAAGGTTTTCAAAGACCCGGTGCATCGGTATATTCATGTGCGGGATCAGGTGATATGGGATCTGATCAAGACGAAAGAGTTCCAGCGGCTGAGACGGATCAAGCAGCTCGGCACGCTTTATTTGGCATTCCATTCTGCAGAGCATTCACGGTTCAACCATTCGCTCGGCGTCTACGAAATCGTGCGGCGCATGGTGGTCAACTTCCAGGAGTTCGAAGAATGGAATAATGATGACCGTCTGCTGGCATTATCAGCAGCCCTGCTCCACGATCTCGGTCATGGACCGTTTTCCCACTGCTTTGAAACGATATTCGATACCGATCACGAGGAGTTTACGCGCAAGATCATCCTCGGGAACACCGAAGTGAATGAAGTGCTGAAGCGGGTCAGTGTGGACTTTCCGCTTGAAGTGGCCAAGGTCATCGACAAGACGCATGAGAACAGGCTGGTCATCAGCATGATATCTAGTCAGATCGATGCCGACCGTATGGACTACCTGCAGCGTGATTCCTACTATACAGGTGTGAGCTACGGCAACTTCGACATGGAGCGCATACTCCGCGTCATGCGCCCAAGCCGGGAGGAGGTCATCATCAAGGAGAGCGGCATGCATGCTGTTGAAGACTACTTGATGAGCCGCTACCAGATGTACTGGCAGATCTATTTCCATCCCGTATCGAGAGGGGGGGAAGTCCTTCTGAACCTCGCCCTGAAGCGGGCGAAACACCTGCACGAAACGGGTTATACATTCAAGCAGGCGCCAAAATACTTCATACCATTCTTCTCGGGGGAAGTTACCGTCGAAGATTACCTGCGGCTGGACGAGATGGTCGTCAACTTCTATCTTCAGGAGTGGATCCATGAAGATGATCCGATATTGAGTGACTTGGCGCACCGGTTCGTCAACAGGGACCTTTTCAAATACCTCCCGTTCGATGGCTCGGTCATCACCATTTCCGAACTCGAGGCCCTCTTTGAGAAGGCAGGCATCGATCCCGAGTACTACTTCTTCAGCGACTCCTATTCGGATCTGCCCTATGATTATGACCGTCCCGGATCGAAGAGCAACCGCAGGCCGATCCACCTGAAGCGGAGCAATGGGGAGCTGCGTGAAATCAGTACGCAGTCGGCTATCATCCACAGCATAACCGGCGTCCACCGCATGGATTCGAAGCTTTATTATCCAAGAGAAAAGATACTGCAGATAGAGGACCTTGAAATCAAAGGTGAAATTATAAATCTACTTAATGAATTGGCATAGGAGTATGATAATATGACGAATGATTCTAATGGCAAGAAACCTGGATTCCAGTTCAATATCCTCAAGAATGATCCGCTTGATGGGCATAAAGGCCAGAATATCGGTTCCATCAGCCTGGAGAACGTCGCCCCCGTATATGTGAATAAAGATACGGGAGAAGTGTTCATCGATATGGGCGGATTGCATGCGCGCGCTGAAGTGGAGCGCCGTGTGAAATGGGTGACGGACAGATCCGAAGTCGAAGGTGAGGATGCGGAATCCTACTGGCTGGTATGGGTGAGTGTGGAACGCATGGATGTCGGACCCGTATACAGCGGGGTTGCGGCATGCTTCGAGATGGTCAATAGGACGAAGCGGCGGGGATACAAGCTGATGCCCGAACATGTCAACATGATGGACCGTTCCATGAAAGGAAAGATCGATTTGAATGATATGGATCCGTTCAGCCGCTCTGCCCTGAAATCGTTCCTGATCTCCCACAACGAGGAAATATGGAACAACTCGGAAGCGCTCCAAAAAGAGATGGAAAATGACTAAATTGTGACGGTATTGTGTCAAAGCGATAAAAAGATTGCAGATTAGCCTGTCGAAATATAGAATATATGTAGTTATATGCGATATAACTAGGACACGGTGGCCAGGAGAAATCCTGGCCACTTTTTTGTTCTGTTACGCCTCCGTGCGGGTATGGTCCAATAAGGATTCGAAGGAGGCGTAAATTAATGAGGGATATGAAGAAAAGGCTCGATTCCCGGACAATCGAGACATACAGGGAGATGCTTCATGCGGACGGATCGGCATTCGCCGAACGCTTTGCCGGGCTACATAGCAATGAACAGTACCAGATTCTGAGGTCCTTCAGCAGAGCGGAGCAGGCAGCGGTATTTGAAGTCATTTCACCGGAGGCATTTGCACAGGTCTTCAAATGGTTTTCCCGCAGAAGGCAGCTGAAGCTGTACGGGATCATGGCGGAGGATTACCGTATACGCATGCTGGAACGTCTGGCGACCGATGACACGCGTCGTTTCATCGAGCCGATGGAGGAAGCGGACCAGCAGGAGATCCTCTCCCGATTGAGCCCGACCAAGCGGCGGTACATGGAGGAGCTCCTGCAGTATGACCAGCACAGCGCCGGGAGCATCATGCGGAAGGAATTCGTCCGAGGGTCACCCGAGGATGATGTGAACATGATGGTTGAAAAGCTGAAGACGGATACGACGACATATGAAGCGGTGCATTTCGTCTATGTGGTGGACGATGACCAGCAGCTGATCGGACTCGTTGCATTGCGGGATCTCCTCATTGCCGACGATTCACGGAAACTGAAGGAGATATGCGATACATCGGTCCATACCGTGACCGTCGACATGGACCAGGAGCAGGTGGCCCATATCATGCAGGACTATGACATCATTGCCGTCCCGGTCGTGGGGGCAGACAATGAACTGCTCGGCATCATCACGGTGGATGACATCATCGATATCATGGAGTTCGAAGCGACGGAGGATGTGGGGGAACTCACCGCCTCGCGGGGTACGACGGACATGGATGTCTCCCCTTTTGGGGCCGCCAGGAAACGGGCTCCATGGATCATGCTCCTCATGGGCCTCGGGCTGATTACGGCAAATGTCATCGGTGCGTTCGAGGAGACGCTCGAATCGGTCGTCCTGCTCTCCTTCTTCATCCCGCTCGTCATGGACGCTGCGGGCAACACGGGAACACAGTCGCTCGCAGTGATGGTGCGGACGATATCCACAGGGGAATATCAGAAGCATGGCCTGTGGCGCACGCTGGGACGGGAGCTTGGTGCCGGGGTGATGGTCGGCGCGGCGAGTGGAATCACGATCATTATCCTGATACTGGTCTTCTATCAGGAGCTGTGGCTCGCATTCATCGTCGGCATCTCGCTGCTCCTGACGCTGAGTGTTGCAACGGTCATCGGTACAATCATGCCGATCATCATCAGCAAGCTGAAGATAGATCCGGCTGTTGCGAGTGGGCCGTTCATCACGACCCTGAATGATATCATTGGACTGTTCATCTACTTTTCAATAGCCACCAGCCTGCTGCAGATATAGGCGTAGTCTACACTATGCCGGTATGTTATAATTTACCTTACTTGTAGGTGATATTATGGATAAGAAGGAAACAATGTATCGAATCAACCAGGTCGTCGATATGAATGGCGAAAGGAAACGCTATGAACAGACGGTCAATGCTGAAGTGCTGGAGCGGAAGGACCGCTATCTCCGCTATACGGAGCAGCTGGACGACTATGAAATTGATGTGGTGATGCGTGTCGGTGATGATTTCATCAAGATTCAGAGGCGTGGCATCATCAATATGAATTTTCATTTTCAGCAGGGGGAGACGACGGATACGTTCTATGAGTCTCCGGCGGGGAAGCATCATTTCCGCATCAATACGACCGCGCTCGACATCGGGGAAGTGACGATTGAGATCCGTTACGAATTGTACGACCATAACGGCAAACTCGGAGACTATCATTATAAAATCAGGAAAGTAGGGTAAGCGATGGATTTGAGACAGCAGTTAAGGACATCGATCGAAGCAGCAGTCAGAAAGTCGGGGCTCGTGGAAACCGTTCCCCCGGTCAAGGTGGAAGTGCCGAAGGAAAAGGCGAACGGGGATTTCTCCACGAATATAGCGATGGTGCTGACGAAAGAGGCGAAGCGCAATCCGAGGGAGATCGCCCAGGCGGTCATCGACAATCTCGACTACAGGTCGGCCAGTGTGAAGTCCGTGGACATTGCGGGGCCGGGCTTCATCAATTTCAGGATGGACGAGGCGTCCCTGACGGGCATCATCCATAAGGTCCTGTCCGAGAAGGACCGCTACGGCAGCACGGTGCACGAGAACCCCGAAAAGGTGCTGATCGAGTTCGTCAGTGCGAATCCGACGGGTGATCTGCACATCGGCCATGCACGAAATGCGAGCGTCGGTGATACGCTGGCGAACATCATGGCATTTGCAGGCCATGATGTGACCCGCGAGTACTACATCAATGATGCCGGGAACCAGATCGAGAATCTGGCCTTGTCCATCGAAGCCCGCTACCTGGAGGCTCTTGGGCAGGAGCTTTACATGCCGGAAGACGGGTATATGGGCAAAGACATCCAGGTGATCGGTGAGAAGCTTGCCAAGGAGTCCCCGGAGCTGGTTGAAACGTCCCGTGAAGACCGCGTGAAGATGTTCCGTCAGATGGGTGTCGACTATGAGATGGAGAAGCTCAAGCAGGATCTCCACGACTTCAACGTGCATTTCGACAGCTGGTTCAGCGAATCGACGCTCTATGAAAAGGGTGAAATCACCGAGGCACTCGACAAGATGACGGCGAACGGCTATACGTATGAAGCGGATGGTGCGCTGTGGCTGAGGACGACGGATTTTGGAGATGATAAGGACCGCGTGCTCAGGAAGCAGGATGGCACATACACATATCTGATGCCGGACATCGCCTACCACTTCGATAAGGTCGAACGCGGCTATGACAAGCTGATCAACCTTTTCGGTGCGGATCACCACGGCTATATAAAGCGTCTGAAGGGATCGCTCGGGGCATTGGGTGAAGATCCGGAGCGCCTGGAAATCCAGATCATGCAGATGGTGCGCCTGATAGAGAACGGTGAAGAGGTCAAGATGAGCAAACGTACCGGCAAGGCGATTACGCTGCGTGACATCATCGAGATGATCGGAGTGGACGCCAGCCGCTACTTCCTCGCAATGCGCAGCCCGGATACGCACTTCGACTTCGACCTTGAACTGGCGAAATCCGAATCCAGCGACAACCCGGTCTATTATGCACAGTATGCGCATGCCCGCATCTGTTCGATACTGCGCCAGGCGAAAGCGGACGGCCATACACTCGATATGGACGCGGATCTCGATGTAATCGTACATGAGCATGCGCTCGAGGTCCTGAAAAAGCTTGCCGACTTCCCGAATGTGGTCAAAGGTGCAGCGGAGAATCGTGCGACGCATCGTATTCCAAACTATATACAGGAACTCGCCGGGGTGTTCCACAAATTCTATAATGCAGATAAAGTGCTGACGGACGACCAGGCTAAGACAGCCGCCTACCTCCTCATGATTGAAGCAGTAAGGCAGACTCTGGAAAATGCACTGGGTCTGATCGGCGTCTCTGCACCTGATCAGATGTAATCATCACCCCCCGCCATATGGTGGGGGTTTTTCATAGAAACAGAAATCAATGACCAAGGAAGTGGTGCATATGGACAAGAGGATTTCAGGCATACTGCTCATATTTATCATCACGCTTGCAGGATGTACTTCGGCCGGTGAAGGTCTGGATGAGGTTGCTCCTGAGGAGACACCGCTCGAGGAGCGCCGCATCGTTTCGCTGATGCCGAGCAATACGGAGATCATTGCAGAACTTGGACTTGGGACCAATCTGGTGGCTGTGACGACGGAAGTCAGCCATCCGGAATCGGTCGTGGAGAATGATGAGATAGCGAAAATGAATGTCTTCGAACTGGATGCGGAGCAGCTGATCGAACTTGAGCCGACACATATACTTGGGCATGAGACCTCTGTATCCCATTATGCAGAAACGCTGGGGCGTGTCTCTGAAACGACCGGCACAGAAGTGCTGATCGTAAATGAAGAGCGGGCCATCGAGGAAATATATGCATCCATTACAACCATCGGGGAGTTTCTTGGGGAAAGGACGGCGGCTGAATGGCTGATTGAGGGTATCGAACGTGATATCAATGTGCAGAACAACATCTTTGAGGATCGTTCAGATTCATATGAGGTTTTCATCCACATCTCAGATCAGCCTGAACTCTATACGGCGGGGAGCGGGACCTTCATTGAAGATGCTCTGGCAGAAATCTATATCGACAATGCATTCGATGATCTCGAAGGGTACCCGAATGTCAGTCCGGAGGACGTCATAGAAAGGGATCCGGACAAACTGGTGTCGATCATGGGCCTTGAAGACGCGGAACTTTCGGAATCGATCGATGGAATGCCGGGCTTTTCGGAGCTTAAAATCAGCCAGCCTGAAAACCAGTGCAATATACCCCCGGATCTCCTGGCCCGCCCGGGCCCCCGGATTGCGGAAGGCCTGAGGGCAGTCGGACGCTGTGTCTATGAATAGGCATGTCGCCATCGTTGCAGCAGC